>CAIPWR010000053.1 GCA_903868795.1 uncultured Spartobacteria bacterium
AGCGGGCAGATCCTCCCACCGTGGGGAATAAGCCCCGATGTAGGATTCCCAGTCACAGCGGAGTTTCACGGGCGCGGCGGCGTGAATTTCAGCGGCGTGCAGCGTGCCCAGCGGTGCCAGTAGGGCGGTGAGGAGTGCGATGTCGATTCTCATAGGTTATTTCGGCTTCTCGCTGTTTTCAGGGGGTAAGAGGGAAGACAGAGAGAAAATATGGAACTCAGGAACTCAGGATGCAACAAATGCGAAGCAACGGCTAGGCAAGCAAAAGAAACCGACAAGGAAGTTTGCCGCTGAGAGCGATCTGATGCTGGATAATGGTGGATGGAAGCAGAGCAATCCTTCAAGAATGCAAAGTGACCGGCCGGCCAGCCAATGCAACAAGGATCACGGGAACTTATCACATCCATACCTATTCAGCTTTTCTTCCTGAGTTGGCTTGCCTGGCCGTTGCTTCGCAGCCGTTGCATCTGAGTTGCCTATTTAAAAAACCCTGTTTGGTTCTTCTAAATCCTTTTCGAAACCAAAGGCCTAGGCGCTGATTGTTTTCGATCCAGTAGATTCACCCATTCCAAATAGCGGAGAGCCGTTATTTCTTTTCGGTGGGGATTTCCAAGGTGGTCGGATTGGCTGTGGGAGACTTCGAGTGATCAAATTTGCCCGCTAGAACCTCCTCGATGATTTCGTCCGTCAGGTCATTTGGGTGGCCGATCCAGACGATCCGGCCGTCTTTGCCAACCAAGAAGGCGGTCGGGATGCTATTGATGCCGGCGGCGTCCAGCCATGTCTTATTCATCGCACCGACTCCGGAGGGGTCCAAGTGGTCCAAGTGGTCCAAGTGGTCCAAGTGGTCCAAGTGGTCCAAGTGGTCCAAGTGGTCCAAGGCGACAGGGTAAGTCATCCTGTCTGCCATCTTCGTGACGAAGGCTTTTACGGGTTTCTGATTCTTTCCTTCGATGTTCTGACCGACCACCACCAATCCCTTGTCCTTGTACTTGAGGTGGACTGCGTTGAGATGCGGTATGCCAGCCACGCAAGGCCCACACCAGGTTGCCCAGAACTCGATCAGATAGGCTTTGTCTTTCGAAAACTCCGTGACCGGCGCTCCTTGAATCCACTCTCCGCAGTTCAGCTTCGGTGCGAGGTCGCCAATTCTGAGCGTAATCACCTGCTTCTGTGGGGACATGGCCGGGAGATGTCCGGCCTTGTAGTTTTCCAAAATTGATTTCTGTTCGGCTGTGAATTTCCCATCTTCCTTGTTCGGCTTGGCATCTGCCATCAGGGCAATCACCTTCTCTTGGAGTGTTATTGCCTTTCCCTTCTCGCCTTTCATAAATGTTGCGCGGGCGAGAACCGCAAGATGACCGGCCCGGTGCACATTATTGTTGAACTCGCCTTCATTTGCCTTGAAGGCAAGTTCATAGGCGGTTTCGAGCGCTTGGCCTGATAGTGACTCATTCCCAAGCAGACCCTCGGCAACGTCTTTCAGGTGGTTTTTTCTTTCTATCTGCTGGTCTGCCAGGAATTCGGAAGCCGCCTTTGGCACATTGAAAGTGCCTGCGAGAAGTTCCTCGATCTTCTTCTCCAAGCCAACCGGATAGGTCATCTTGTTTCCAGTCACTTCACCAGGATTGCCAATCCAAGCGATCCTGCCGTCCTTAGCCACAAGAAAGGCACACGGGAGGCAGTTCTGACCGGCGGCGCTCATCCATGTATCCATCATCGTCTCTCGCGACTTATTCACGTTATCCATGGCGACCGGATACGTCATCCGTTCTGCCATTTTTGCGACAAGGGTTTTGACCTTCGCTTGATCGTTTCCCGGTATCTTGTCATTTACGTTCTGTCCGATAACCATGAGTCCCTTATCTTTGAACTTTTGATAGAGCGCGTTGAGTTGCGGGATGTCATCCACGCAAGTCCACAAAGGAGCAGCCCAGAAATAGAGAAGATAGGCTTTGCCCTTGGAGAACTCCGTGACCGGCCCGCCATGGATCCATTCGGTTGCGATCAGCTTTGGGGCGGGATCGCCGGGCTTAAGCCGAGCCTCAGTCCATTCGCTTATTTGCAACAGAGGGGCGGGAGCACCGGGCTTGAGTGTTGGTTCGGCCATGAGCCGCGCGGCTAGCGGCGCCAGCAGCAGTGTGGCGACAAAGACTGTAAAAAGTGTGCGGGGGGTATTTCCCATCAAGGGACTCTGACAGAGGTTTCTTGTTTGTCAGTCAAGAACAGGCAAACCGGGGAACCCCGGTAGCTGGCCATTGCTGGCGTCTCCTTGATCAGGGGAGCGATCGATATGCGCGGGTCTTGCCATGAAAATCTAGAAGTAGGATCTTTTCCTGAAATCATCAGCCGAATGAGTTGGCAAAAAAGCGGCGAATCGCGCTCTATTTCCTTCTCAAGTTACTTGCCACCCTGCCCCTCTAGCGATCTTCTAACGATCTTGTTCCAAATTTCTCAACGACCCACGATCACAACCATGCGCAACCGCACTCCCCTCGCCTCCGTACTTCTTGCCACGCTTTTTGTCACACTGTTCGCCTGCTTCTCGGCGGGTGCCGCCGAGATCTATGTCTCACCCACCGGAAGCGATGCAAATCCCGGCACGATCGAGCAACCAATCGCATCACCCGCCCATGCCCAGGAGTTGGTCAGAAAAATGACCGAGGGAAAAAAGAGCTCTCTCCCGGTGACCGTTTTTCTGCGGGGAGGTGTCTACTACCTCAAGGAACCCCTCCTCTTCACCGCGAGGGATTCCGGAAGCGCGCAGGCGCCGGTTTGTTATCAAGCCTACAAAGGTGAGCGGCCTGTT
Organism: uncultured Spartobacteria bacterium; assembly: GCA_903868795.1. Taxonomy (GTDB): domain Bacteria; phylum Verrucomicrobiota; class Verrucomicrobiia; order Chthoniobacterales; family UBA6821; genus UBA6821. The sequence goes on from CAIPWR010000053.1 coordinate 2,810, forward strand.
CTCAGCGGCGGCACCAGACTCACCAACCTTCATTGGAAACCGTACAAGGACGGGATCATGCAGACACCCGTTCCCGCGGATCTGAAGACCGACCAACTCTTTGTCAACAATGACCGTCAGATCATGGCGCGCTATCCGAATATTGATCCGAAGCAACTGCACTTCCAGGGGAGCGCCGCGGACGCCATCAGTCCCGAGCGTGTTGCCCGGTGGGCCGATCCGGCGGGGGGATATTTCCACACAATGCACCCCCACCTCTGGGGAGGCTTCTCCTACCTGATGACAGGGAAAGACCCTCAGGGGCATCTGATGCTGGAGGGGGGTTGGCAGAACAACCGTCCCGGTGGTGCCACAGGGAAATTCACCGGGGAGCCCCTGGACATCCACAAGCTATACCGCATGGTGGAGAACATCTTCGAGGAACTCGACGCTCCGGGCGAATGGTTCCTGAACACGAAGACCCACACCCTCTACTACTACCCTCCAACCGGGCTCGATCTCGACAAGGCGGTGATCGAGGCACCCGTTCTGAAGGATTTGGTGGAGATCCGCGGTGATCGGCAGGCCCCCGTCCGCTTCATCAAGCTGAAGGGACTCACCTTTTGTCACACCCTGAGGACATTGATGGAGAACAAGGAGAAGCTTCTCCGGACCGACTGGACAGTCTACCGGGGCGGGGCGATTTTCCTTACCGGGGCCGAGGATTGTGCTTTCGAGGATCTCCTTCTCGATCAGTTGGGAGGCAATGCCATCTTCGTGAACGATTATAACCGACGAATCACGATCCGAGGATCCGAGATCGTACGGGCGGGGGCAAACGGCATCGCCTTCGTGGGCGACCCCAAGGCTGCACGCAGCGCCCTGACCGGCTTTGAAAGCCGCCGCAAACTCTCCGAGCTGGACAAGAAGCCCGGTCCTCTGACCCAGAACTACCCCGCCGACTGCCTGGTGGACGATTGCCTGATTCATCAGACCGGTTGCGTCGAGAAGCAATCGGCTCCCATCGAGATCGATCTCGCCCGCAACATCACCGTGAGCCACTGCTCCATCTACGACGTGCCTAGAGCGGGCATCAATATCGGGGATGGCTGCTGGGGGGGGCATGTCATCGAATGGTGCGACATCTTCGACACAGTCAGGGAGACCGGGGACCATGGCTCCTACAACTCTTGGGGACGCGACCGATTCTGGGGGCTGGAGGAATGTTCGGCCGCAGAGATGAAAAATGTCTCCCTGCTCGACGCAGTCGCGCCGATCACCCTGCGCTTCAACCGCTGGCGCTGCGACCACGGGTGGGATGTCGATCTGGACGACGGATCGTCCAACTACGACATCCATGACAACCTCTTCCTCAATGGCGGTCTGAAATTACGGGAGGGATTCCACCGCATCGCCACCAACAACATCCTGGTCAACAATACACTCCATCCTCACTGCTGGTATCCGGAAAGCGGCGATGTCTTCCGGGGCAACATTGTCATGGCCGCCTACCGACCCGCCAGGATGGGAGCTGGTAAGGTCAACTGGGGGAACTCGATCGATAATAACCTCTTCACCTCCGAGGCAGACAAGACCCGCTTCCTCACCAACGGATGCGACATCAACTCGCTCAGCGGCGACCCGATGTTCAAGGATCCTGCAACCGGCGATTACAGTGTGAGGGAGGGATCTCCGGCTCTGAAAGTCGGATTCAAGAACTTCCCGATGGACCGCTTCGGCGTGCAAAAACCGGAACTGAAGGCCAAGGCCAGAACCCCCTTGCTACCCGCTCAGGAAGGAATAGCGCTAAGCAATGCAGCATTCACTGCCGCTCCGGACCGTCTCTACCATTGGATGGGAGCCGGTATCCGCAATATGAAAGGAATGGAATATTCCGCCATCGCGATCGCCGAGGATGCACCCGGGATCTATCTTGTCGAGGTGCCCGCTGGATCCGAGGCGGAGAGCAAGGGATTCAAATCCGGAGACTTCCTCCAAAGCATTGATGAGCAGATTATCCCCAATACCGCCGGACTGACAGCGGCGCTTCGGAAGGTCCTCGCAACCAGCCCCGCCTCCGGATCGCGCTCCCTGCATCTGATACGAAACCAGACCCCCCTCACCCTCTCGGTCCATGTCTCACCTGCGCTTCCCCTCCCCACAGCGGAGTGATGCCAAGGGCCGTCAGAAATGATTCTTCGTTCCTGACCCCTTGACCTTTTTTCGGATTATTCTCTAACAGATTTCTGCGTCATCGGAATAGCAACGGCAAGACCTCGTGCAGATCATCCCGGAATACCGGCCAGGCGTGCTTGCCCTCGGTCGGATGCCACACATGATGAATGCCAGCCGCCGTGAAGGTCGCCACCATCTTTTCCACACCCGCAAACCCCGGGTCCTGCCGACCGCTGCCGATCCAGAAGAGTCTGAGCTTTTCATTGGCCACCTTGGGATCATTCACGAATCCCGGATAGGCATCCGTCGGCTGGCTCGCGCTGAATACCGCCACATAACCGAAGGTGTCGAGATGCGTCAGCCCGATCACCATGGTTTGCGCGCCGCCATACGACATCCCCGCAATTGCTCGGTTCTTCGCCCCCTCCTTTACCCGATAGTTTCTTTCCACGAGTGGGATGACTTCCTCCAGCAGTTCCTGCTTGAAAACATCCTTTGGCCGGGCTCCTGAGGTCATTCCCTCCACCTGCGTGGTGGCATGCCCGTTGGGCATGACGATGATCAGAGGCTTCATCTTCCCCTCCGCCAGCAGATTGTCGGCAATCTGTGGAGCGAAACCAAACTGCGACCATGCACCCTGCTCCTGACCAGCGCCATGCAGCAGGTAGAGCACCGGCAACCGCACCGGCGCATTGGTCATATATCCCGGCGGCGTGTAGACCATCATCTGGCGCGTATCACCCGTCACTTTGGATTCATACGTGAGCGCAGAGAGCGTTCCGTGCGGTACCTTCTGAAGATCATAATAACTTGGCTTCGGTCCCGGCATTTCAAACGCGTTAGCATTATGTCCCGGGTAGATTTCCAGGCATGGATTGGCGGGATCAACGATATCCACAGCATCGACAATCAGATGGTAAGTGTAGATTCCGGGATCAACGCTGATTGTCACAGTCCAGAACCCCTTGTCATCCTTGGTCATTTGAAGCCCCCTACCGCCGGGGAAATCGCCCCACACTTTGACCTCGCTTGCCTTTGGTGCTTTAAACCGAAAGGTCACCTTCCCATCCTTCACTTCCGGATCAGGCCTCCAATTCGGTTGCGTCACCTTAGCCCAAGCCGACGGGAGCTGCTCAAGCGATGCGAGGGAGTTCGTGGATGCGGAGGCAGCACGTAGCACCAAAGGTGCCCAGGAAAGGATAGTCAGAAGGGCCAGAAGTGGGAGCTTGGTCATCGAAATGAAAAGCTCCCCTGTATTGGGGCGATTAGCGAGCCTAAGCCTAAACCCAAGCTCAAAGTCCAATCTCAAAGCCAGGCCCCGGACAAGGGACATGGGCTACCAGACCTTGATCATGAGAGGACCGCTGCCGGGATTCTCGAAGGGGCCGGGCGTCGGATTTGTCTCGCTGCGTTTCTTGCCGAAATAATCAGTGTCCACGCTCAGCGGCGATCCATCGGGATTCTCAAACGGAAGTTGTGGCAATTTGGCCTTCCCAAGGAGTTCGGTGGTCACGAGGGTGGCGGCGGGATTCCGCCAAGCC
>CAIPWR010000054.1 GCA_903868795.1 uncultured Spartobacteria bacterium
CAATCACGAAAAATCACGAAACAAGGCCACCGCGTTGACTTTTCCCGTAGGGAGCGCTATCTCCCAATCATTAATCAGGCGCTTTCACCAGAACGACCTGCTTCCCATCTCCCTCCCACAAAAAGCGATTTCCTATCAGATGCTCAGCTGGGACCTCCACCTCCAGGGAAACAAAGAGCCGATTACGTTCAGCAATCTGGAGAGCAAGCGTCTCCGGGAAATGTTGTAGAACTCCTGCACTCTCAATTCGTCGACGTTTTCCAACGATTCATCGACTTTGATTGGCCTGATCCAGGACTTTCATTATAAATAGATCCATGCAGATCAGGCACCGCATCATGACGATGGTGATGGCTCTCTCGCTGTTCATGGCGCTCGGGGGACCGCTCGCCCTGCTTCAAGGCGTTGCCTGGGTGACGATGGTTCATGATTTTTCCAAAAGCGGATCGTTGAGCCAAGCTGTAGAAAAAACCTTCGATGGGCAGCACCCGTGCCCCCTGTGTCAGAAGCTGGCCAAAGCGCGCGCAGCCGAGGAGAAGGCCCCCGTCTCCGTGAAGATCGATAAAAAAGCCGAGGTTTTTATCGCCACCTCAGGATCCGATCTTCCCCTGCCCGTCGTTAATCCCATGATTTACGGGCCAGTCCCCTTTGTTCTGATGCCGGAGCGCTTTATTGCTCCGCCCGTTCCTGTGCCGATACGTTGCGCTCTCTTTAGCTAGCGCTCTTTTTCAAACTCTCCGGATTTCGTGATCCGGCAAGCCCGTTGTCAGTTCGGCGCTTCGCTCTCGTTTTCTGGATGTCCGTGTCCGCGCATCGACGCGTCCTCCCTCTCATCCGTCTCATCACTTTCACTTCACCCTTTCCTAATCACAAACCATCATGAAAAAATTGTTCTCAGCACTTACGAAGGCCCTCATCACGGGGCTTCTCTCTCTTGTACTATTCATTTCACCCAGCAATCTTCATGCCTGCGCCTGCGGTTGTGGCGTCTTCGACACCGGCACTCTCTGGAATTTTCCCACCGGTCCCGGCGGCATGGTTTACTCGGAGTATGCCTTCTCCGAACAGGGGCATAACTGGAACAACTTGGGGCCCTCGGCCAGCGCGAATAACGGTGACAAGCTGATCCAAACCTCGTGGATGATCGGGGGATTCCAGTATTTCTGGAACTCGGACTGGGGCGTTGAACTTCAGGTTCCGACAGCCAGTCGTCTTTTCGCACAGGGTACGACTGATGCGAATGGCAATCCCGGAGTTAGTAACAGCAATTGGTACACCCTCGGCGACATGCGCCTGATGGGATACTACACGGGCCTCCTCAAGAACATGAACACGGGTCTCCAGTTCGGACTCAAGCTTCCGACCGGCACCTGGAATGCCTCGGGTATCGATCGTGACACACAGATTGGCACGGGAAGCACCGATCTCCTGCTCGGCTTCTACACCCACCATCACTTCGTCCCGGGAAGCAAGCTGAACTGGTTCGCCCAATCGATGTTCGAC
>CAIPWR010000055.1 GCA_903868795.1 uncultured Spartobacteria bacterium
CGTCAGGACGACCTTCTTGCCGAGCCACTCGCTTCCGTAAACATCCGCAAGCGCTGAATCTCCATATCCCTCACCCCTGCCAAATCGCCTCCAGTTATCGAGGGCCCCCAGCGTCATCCCGGCAAGGGCTCCATTGATCCCGGTGAAGTAGCTGTCGCAGAGGGATGGGATGTTGATCACCTTGTCGACGTCGCGGGAGAGGATGATCGGGACATGGCTCTCCTCGCTCAGTTGTGCGGTCGGCCCGAGGATATCACTCAGGGAGGTGCGTGATTCCTTGAAGCCCAGATCCCCGTAGACAAGGCGCCCGGTCGCCGTGGCCGTCACCACCACCCGAGGATCGTAACCCTCACCCTTCTCGATCCAGCGAAGATTCAGACCTGGTACCCTGTCATAACCAGCTTGGACAAGATCCTCCCGTCGACGATCCCAGACGATGATGTCGCTGGACTTGATACCCGCGGCAACCAACCCCTCGACGACGGCTTGAGCCACCGCCGGATGGGTTCCCCCGACGGCACCAGGTTGTGAGGCGACCTTGATGCCGACCTTCTCTCCCGGCTTGATCAGGGATCGCCAGGCAGCCTCGGGCGTGCTTTTTCCAGTCACCTCACAGACCAGTCCACCAACCATCTGCGAAACAACAGCCTGTTTCGGCATCATACCCGATCCCATCGCCCGAGAATCGAGAGCAAACCAGACAACCGATTTCTGCACGGCGGTATCGGGTCGCGGAGTAGGCAATTCAGCTCTGGCGCCGCTCAGCAAGAAAAGAACGGATGCGAGTAGTACTACAATCCTCACGCCGGTTCCTCCCGGCAGATCTCAGGCGATGGCTCTTCGCGGCGATAATAATCCTGACCGATCACCACCTTCGGTCGGCCATTCGCAAGGCGCCACTTGTTGGTATCGCGCAGAGAGAAAACACAACCGCAGTATTGCTGGGCGTAGAATTCCTCACGCTTGGAGATCTCCACCATCCGCGCGGCCCCGCCTCCCTTGCGCCAGTTATGAGTCCAGTAACTCATCCCCGGCCAGCGTGCTGCAGCTCGCTCGCCGGCGCCATTGATCTGGTTCATATCCTTCCATCGGGAAATTCCAAGGCAACTCGTGATCACGGAAAATCCTTTCTCGTGTGCATGCAGCGCCGTCCTCTCGAAGCGCATGTCGAAGCATGCCGTGCATCGCTCCCCACGCTCAGGGGCCCACTCCAGACCCTTCACCCGGGCGAACCAGTTATCGGTGTCGTAGTCGGCGTCCGTGAACGCAATCCCATGCTCCTCAGCGAAACGAATATTCTCTACCTTCCTCAATTCGTATTCCTCGCGGGGATGGATGTTCGGATTGTAGAAAAAGATCTCCAGCTCCAACCCCGAGGCGACCATTGCTTCGATCACCTCGCCCGAGCAAGGAGCGCAGCAGGAATGCAGCATCACTCGCTTCTCACCGCCGGGAGGCTGGAGTTCTGGACGTTGGAAGGAAGCGGTGCTCATCAGGGTTTTATTTGTAAATGATCATCCGGGCCTCAATACCGGTGAAGTTCTGATATGAGTATCCTGCGTAACCAGGATAGACGACGGGGGCAAGTCCTCCACCATACCATCCACCTCCCCAGCCCCCGCAGCGACCACCATACCATCCTCCATATCCACTGTATCCGCCAACTGGAACATACCCCACCATGGGTGGCACCACATAGCTGTAAGGAACCGACCAGCTCTGACAGTTTTTTACAATCACCGCATCCGCACCCGCGCGATGTGCATTGTAGAGTACGGAATTGATCGCGAAGGGATAGCCCAGTGTCGTCTGGAAGGCGAAGCGCCCGATTTCGAAGTAAGGACGTGACGGCGCGGCGTTCAAGATGGGAATGATAGCATTCGGAGGCTTCGGCGGATAATAATTTGCCGTGATCGGCTGGTAAAACACTGCCGTCGAACTCACGCTGGCACATGCCTGCAGCAGCAACAAGGCTGCTGCCACTGGAATCCATGCATGCCGCTTCATGAACAATATCCTTCCACAAGGAAGTCCCAACGACAACTCGCCAGACTTGGATGCATCATTCCGATACCGGTCGTAAATCTGAACCAACCACTTTTTTGAACTTTTTTTGAACAAACTCCCGTTGGGGAGGTCAGAGTTTATCCAAGCTCTCTTTATGGGAGCTCTACAAAACCACCCCAAGATCAACCCATGAAAGTCACCACACCCGTTCGTTTTACCCTTGCTGGTATCTTCATTGCCCTAGTCACCCTCACAGCTCCCTTAGCTCAAGCCAATTGCGGCGGATGCGGCGGTGACAAGAAGGACTGCCCTTCCCCTACCCCAGCTCCGAGTCCGACCAAGTAACTTTTAGCGACTTTGTCATCTCCGGGTCGGGGGGCCCGGGCTGACAGCCACTGCGCGGGAGTGCTGTTTTGCGGCCTTCCGCGCAGTTTATTTTTGGGGTGATATCCCTTAGGATTGCCCAACCCAAGTGCGCATCAGGGATGTGACCTCTATCGGCTTTTCCATCGTGGTCATGTGTCCGCTTCCCTCAATCACCTCCAGCCTGCTTGTCGGCATCATGCGCTGAAGGGTCGTCATGGAGGGGAGAAACCCCCGGTCCTCACTTCCGACAACAAGTAGCGGTGACGACGGAGCGCTTGAGAGCGAAGAAAGAGACTCCTGACGAGCTAGCATTAGCTCTTGCTGAAAAAGAAACTGTTCCTGATTCCTGAGGAACATCCGCCGAACGGACGGCACCGCATCCTTTTGATTCACGAAAGTCTGAACAATCCCCTCGATTACATCGGCCATCTTTCCGGCCCTAGCCTCCTGCATCATCCCGAGCCGTCTTTCCCTGATAGTCGGGGAATCGGTTTCCCCGGTCGTATCCAGGAGACAGAGTTTTGAGATGCGTTCGGGGTGGCGCTTTAGCGTCTCCAAAGCAAGCCACCCGCCCATGGAATGGCCAGCCAGCAAGAATTCCCCAGGAGTACTTTCCAGAATGCTCGAAAGGATTTCGCCCAGAGACGAGCAATCGCTGAACTCAGGCACAACGATCCGACAAATCTCCTCCAAATGCTCCACCTGATGGCTCCAGACCTCCCTGTCGCACAGAAGCCCGGACACCAGAACCAATGTCGGCTTCCCTTGCATCCTCCGGAAACAATCCTTCTACTCCGAGATATCCTCGTTCCAGAGCTCCGGGGAGGACCTGATAAATTCGCCCATCATGTCGATTAATCGAGTTTGATTCAGGATCTCCACCTCGATCCCGTGGGAGCGCATGAAGTCGGGGGCTCCCGGGAAATTCACGGCATCCCCGATCACCACTCTCGGAATCTTGAACTGAGTGATCGTCCCCGAACACATCATGCAGGGGGAGAGGGTTGAGTAGATGATCGTGTCGCGATAGCTTTTCTGACGACCGGCATTCATGAGGCAATCCATCTCGCCATGAAGGATGGCGCTCCCTTTCTGCACGCGCTGGTTGTGGCCCCGACCGATGATCCTGCCATCCCGGACAAGGATGGAGCCAATCGGGATCCCCCCTTCGGAAAGCCCCTTGAGAGCCTCGGCCTGGGCTTCCTTCATGAAAAAGAGATCTTGTTCCGGAGTCATGGGATTCATCCTACCCGCTCCATCACTCTTGCGCATTAAGAACCGAGGCAAGCCTCCCCGAGGCATCCTGCACGATCGGATTGCCATGGGCGAAGAGAAGCAACTGCGGCTTGAAATGTTTGAGAGCGGCAAGGGATTTCAGGGAACGGAGCGCCTGCTTCTTCTCCTCGCGGTATTTCTCCGGAAGCAACCGCAATCCCTCGGGTTCCAGATTGATCAGCGCATCCCCGAAGATGAGGGCCCCCTCGTGCAGGAAGGCCGTCTCCCCTGGACCGAAGCCCGGCAAGGCTATCGACTCCATGCCAGCCACCGGATCGCCGGATGGGAAGCGCTGATCAGCGATGATGTCATCCCCTGCATCCTTGGGTGCGAAAACCGGAATGCCGAAGCACTTGGCAAGGGCAAGGCTCTCCCTCTGGTGATTTCCGCTGGTGAGCACCACGGCGGCGGGCGCAGAGAAGGACTCCGCCACCAGATCCTTAAGCGCCTCTTCGGCCAAAGGAATCGGATCGATGAAAATCAAACCCGCCTCGGTCACGATAGCCGAAGAAGAACAGTCACACTTCACCTCGGGCTCATACCCTTGCCAGTGGAAAAGGCCGGGACGGAAGGTGGAGTACTCGGGGACGGGCTTCATCAGGGGGAGATGCTTGGTTAGCCCTGTTTGGGCATGATCGTCTTGGTCTCGCCGTTCACCCGAACCTTGACCTCCTGAGGCTTGATCAAAGGGGGGGAAGCAATGGTGTACTCCATCACCTTCCCATCTTTCCACGCGATGTCGACAAGGTAACCTCCGCGGGCTTTCAACCCTGACACTCTTCCGTTCGGCCAGACTTTGGGGAGCGCGGGGAGGAGTTGGATTTCATCCAGGTGGCTTTGCAGGAGCATCTCGGAGACACCAGCGGTATAGCCAAAATTCCCGTCGATCTGGAACGGGGGATGAGCATCCAGGAGGTTCGGATAAAGTCCACCTCCCTTGTTGTAGTTCACTCCCTTGCCTGCCACGGGACTCAGTAGATTGCCGATCAACTTGTAAGCAGGGTTGCCATCCTTCAACCGGGCCCAGAGGTTAATCTTGTTGGCTGTGCTCCAACCGGCACTCACATCTCCTCGGGCGGTGAGAGAGACGCGGGCAGCCGTCGCCAGATCAGGTGTTTTCTCGGGTGAAATCTGCCGACCGGGATAGAGGCCGACCAGATGGGAGACATGCCGGTGAGTGTCTTTGGGGTCATCGCGGTCGATCATCCACTCCTGCAACTGGCCCCATTTCCCGATTTTAGGCTTCAATAGGTGGTCACGCTTCTCGACTAATTGGGCACGGAACTTCGGATCAACCCTCAAGGTTTCCGAGGCCTCGATCGTGTTGTTGAAAAGATCCCAGACAAGTTGCTGGTCAAAGGAAATCCCCGGTTCCTTGGGGCCGTGTTCGGGAGAGAGACCAATCGGAGTGGCGAGCATCCCGTCGGGTTGGGCCTGCAAGCTTTCCATCCAGTAGGCGCAGACCTCCTTCATGGCGGGATAGGCGCGATTCCTTAGATACTCCTTGTCTCCGGTAAAGCGGTAATGGTCATAGCTATTTTGCAAAAGCCATGCACTGGCTCCCGGAACCCAATCCCATGTGGAACCTCCGAAAAGACCGCTCTCGCCCCGCATCAACCATCCGGGCTTGCCGAATTCTTTTTTGGTGGCGTCAATGCGGACAGCCCGGATCGAGTTCAACCACTCCGCATAGGGTTGGAAGCACTCGGAGAGATTCGCCTGATCGGCCATCCAGTAGTTCATCTCCACATTGATGTCGGTATGGTAGTCGCAGCGCCATGGCGGATGGTTGCTGTTGTTCCACTTGCCCTGAAGATTTGCTGGCAGACCACCCGCACGCGATGAAGCGATGAGAAGATAGCGGCCATACTGGAAGAGCAATGCTTCCAGACCGCGATCCGGCGCACCGCTTGTCTTTTGATTCACGAGACGCTCGTCAGTCGGAAGGTTCGCCTCAGTTCCGGGTTTCAAATCAAGGGAAACTCGATCGAAGAGATTCCGGTAGTCCTTGAGATGCTCGGCCAAGAGATCATCCCACGTGCGCTTCGCGGCGGCATCGAGACGGGCCGTGATCTTGCCATGAGGGGGATCCTCCTTCCATCCCTTGCTCCTGTCCTGAAGAAAGTCCGTTCCGGCATCCAGAAGCAGGGTGATGCTGTTCGCATTCTTGAAAATGATCCTATTGCCGACAGCTTGCACGGTGCCGCCGACGTTGAGCACCCGTATCTGGGCTTCATAATCAAGGACGATGGAATAAGGCTCCTTCGTCTTGTATTGGCACCCGGCCAGCGAGCCCGATGCGGTGATGCAATTCCCCGCGGCACTGATGGCTGCGTTGTGGGCATCGCTCAGGGAGACCGAACCCGTGAGACTTCCCGGCTTGTCGGCCGTATAGCGGAAAGCCATGACCCCTGCGGGATGGCTCGCAAAAGCGTCGTTCCTATAGTTCACGCCGTCGCACGCATAGGTCACGGTATGCAGGGCATTCCTCAGATCGAGTTGGCGCCGGTAGTTCACCGGGGCGCCGTGTTCGAATGCCACCTCCACATCACCGAAGGCCTGGTAGGCCCCGGTATCATTCTCGTCTCCGATCCAGAGGCTCTCCTCGTTGAATTGAATGCGGTCCTTGGGGGCATCACCGAAAAGCATCGCTCCCAGATGTCCATTGCCAATCGGCAAAGCCTGCGTCATCCAGTCCTTGGCCGGTTGCCGGTAACAGAGAACATTGGAATCAGAGAAATTTCTTCCCTCTGATGCAAATCCAAGAGTCACGAAGAAGAGGGTACCGAAATACAGCGGCCAACGATTTTGCATCCCGAGGAGTAATGACGGCAGGGCCAATTTGGCGATCAGTAAGTTTGGGAGTCTATTTCCCATACTCATATTTTGTTGGGGCGAATGATGGGTTGGCGCTTAATAGCCCAAATCGCTTTCGATTTCTTCGAGCGTCTTCCCCTTGGTCTCCGGCAACTTTGCCGCAATGAAGATCCCGCCCAGCACGCAGATCAATCCGTAGAGCCAGAAGGTTCCGGAAGCGCCGAGATTCCTGTTCAGAATCGGAAAGGTGTAGGTGAGGAGGAAGCAGGCGATCCAGAGCGCCATCACGGCAACAGACATCGCTGCGCCGCGGATCCTGTTGGGAAAAATCTCCGAGATAACAACCCAAGTCACCGGGGCAAGTGACATCGCGTAGAAGCCGATAGCCGCGAGGACCAGCAACAGGACAGGAAGTCCCGTGACATGGCGGTGATAGCAGAAACCGAGCACCAGATAGATGGCCGCGAGCCCGAAGGAGCCGATCAGCATCAGCGGGCGTCGGCCGACGCGATCGACGAACCCGAGAGCCACGAAGGTGAAAACCAGATTAACGGACCCGGTCCAAGCGATGTTCTTGAGCACGCTGGAGATGTCGTAGCCGGCAGCGCGGAAGATTTCCTCAGCGTAGTTGAAGATAACGTTGATGCCGCACCATTGCTGGAAGATAGCAAGCACGATCCCGAGCACAAGGACCTTGGCCAATCCGGGACGGAACAGGTCGGCAACGCGGACCCCTGACTCCTTGCTGTCCTGAGTCATGGCGGCGCGCACTTCGCGAATTTCCACCTCTGCGTACTCATCGCCTCCGATTCTGGCGAGGATGGCACGCGCCCTATCCGTAAGTCCTCGAGAGATCAGCCAACGCGGGCTTTCCGGCACGGCCAACATCCCGAGGACGAAGAGCAGGGAGGGGGCTGCTGTGAGGGCGAACATCCACCTCCATCCCTGCTGCCCGAACCACGAATGGACAATGAAATCATCGGTGGCACCGGAAGGGAGTCCCCTCACCAACCACCAGTTGATGAGTTGCGCCATCAGAACCCCTACCACGATGGTGAGCTGGTTGACGGAGACAAGACGTCCCCTCATGGCTGCTGGCGCGACCTCCGAGATGTACATGGGAGAGAGACTGGAGGCCAGGCCGATGGCGACACCCCCGAGCATCCTCCAGAAGATGAAAAGCCCTAGAGATCCGGCCAATCCGTTGCCCACAGAAGTGATGGCGAAAAGCGCCGCAGAGGCAAGCAACAGACGGCGGCGACCAAAGTTATCGCTCAGCACTCCCGAGGTGAGCGCACCGCCAAGGCAGCCGATCAGCGCGCAGCTGTTGACCCAGCCGGAAAGGGCAGCATTGTTCTGGATTTGAAAGAATCGCTCGAAGAAAGGTTTGGCACCTCCGATCACCACCCAGTCCCATCCGAAGAGCAGTCCCCCGAGTGCGGCGACGACCGAGATGAGCCAGACATAGCCGTAATCGAGATTCGCCGGGGTATTGGGACGACTATTGGGTAGGGAGGGGGTGAGCATGAGTTTCCGGAGTGGTTAATGTATTCCTGCAAAGAGATCAGCGGCGAAAGCATGGTTCGGCTCCCCTCGGAGCACTTTGAGCAACAAGGTCATTCCTTCCACCTTCTTACCAAGAGCAATCTTCGCCTGTGCCTGCAAGAAGAGAGCCGTGTTCTTCTGCCTCGCTTGGATGTTCTCCTCGAACAAGAGCATCGTCGGGAGCGAGGTCGCGAAGTAATCGATCTTGGCCTCCGTCTTCTGAAGCTGCTTCGCATAGGCCAGCAGGTCGCGGAGCAGTTTTGTCGAGGCCGCACAACGCCCCAGGCGCTCGAGGGAAAGGGCCGACCAATAGGTCATCTCGGAGAAAGCGCGGACGCTCATCTCCTGGAAATCCCCACGAAACTCGGCCGAGATCGTCCAATGCCTGCGGGCTCCGGATCCGTCACCGCACTTCTCGAGTGCCACACCTATCCAGTAATGAATGTCGCTTTGGTTGGTCAGGAGGTGCTTCGCCTCGGCGAGGTTGGGCGGGGCGCCGAGGGCAGCGCGGTAGTGTTCGTGTGCGGTTGACGGATCTCCGGATTTCAGCGCGCGATGACCTAGCAGCAGGTGCGTGCGGACATGCTGGCCGAGAGCCTGCCCCTCACCTCCCTCCCACGGCTGAAAATTCCTACCTGAAAGGATCCAGAGTGCTTTTTCAGGCTGAGCCGTCTGGTTATAGAGGGTGCAGATTTCCACGGTGAGATCATCCCTGCGAGCAACAAGTTCGGCATATTTCTCCAGTTCGGTAAGGCGCTTTTCCGGAGAAACCCCGAGACGCTTCCAGAGTTGGTCGCGCTCGTAGAGGAGGCGGGCATCCTTGGGGTTGGCGCGGAAGGCCTTTTCGTACGCCTCCCTGGCCTTCGCGGGTTTGCCGAGCACGTTGTAATAGCCTATCCCGAGATTCCTCCAGACGGTCGGAAGCCGGGGCTCTAGGGCTGCGGCCTTCTCCCACAGGGCGATCGCCTCGCGATGACGGCGGCGGTCGTAGAACAGGTTGCCGAGGTAGTAAGGGGCGTGGGGATCCTTCGGGTCGAGGCGCATTGCATGCTCCAGAATCGCGATCTCCTCAAGGCGGGCCGGGAAGCAGTAGTCCGGGGAGGCCTTGGCGGCACGGCGCGCAGCGGCACGGGCCTTTTTCCCATCACCGAGAATGCCTTGGATCCATGCCTCGTAGTATCCCACCAGCGGGGCCGTCCCGGAGAAGGGTTCCGGAGTCGCGCCTTGCAGAATCTCCAGCGCATCCGTTGTCAGGCCGGAACGCACCAGATCGAGCACCAGATCGAGGCGGGTCTGCGTGTCACAGGAAATCTTTTCCCCGGCCAGATGACGCGACCACCAGTCGAGAGAGTCGAGTTTCCGGGTCTCGTTCAGGGAGTCGAGTGCCTCTTCACCCCGACCGAGGCGGCGAAGGACCACGACGCGGAGATTGCGCACTCCAAGATTGTCGGCATTGAGGCGGAGCGACCGGTCGAGATGCTCGAGGGCGGCACTCCAGTCACCGCGCGTGCAATCGATCTCGGCCAGCGCGTGGAATGAGGCTGCCTGCCAGGGCTGGTTCCACGCCGCCTTGTAGAATGAGTCGTAGGCCTCCTTGTCGCGACCAAGATGACGCAGGGTGAGGCCGAGGTTGTAAAGCGGTTCGCCGTCGTAAGGGTTGGAATTGCGGATGGTCAGCCGGGCGATCGCCTTGCGGAACCGCGCCTCGGCCACGGCGAACTCGCCGCGCTCCAGATGATGGAGTCCCAGGGCGTTGTTGCACCGGGAGTCGCCCGGGTCGCGGCGCACACCCTCTTCCCAATAGGGAACCGGATCACGCGTGGCGTGGCGGTACTGGCGGAGGTGCAGGCCGGTGAGGTAGAGCTCTTCGTTCCCGGCGATCTCGGAAGGTACGGGAGGCTCGGTGGCCGGATCGGGCACGGGCTTTGGGACCCGGGGGACGGGATGCCACGAGAGGATCGTCTTCCCGTCGGATGCCAGGATGCGCAGCGTGGTTTTCCCATTCTTCCAGGGACTGCCGCCCTGCGGCACCGATGCCGTGAACGGACGGCCCGGGACGAGGTCGACGGTCTTCGACCACGCCTTGCCGCCTCCGTCGCGCTCGAGCCAGATGACGGCCTTGGCAATGGGACGCGTGACGGCCACGCCGAGACGGAGTTCTTTGCCGGAGAGGGCCAGGTTCACTGCGGCCTCGGTATTGGCATGTGAGGCGGGACCGATCTCTTGAATTGGATACCAGTACTGGCTCCAAGTCTTGGTCTCTCCCGGCATGAGGAAAGCAAAGTCGGGCTGATTATCGGTATAGACCCCCGCCATAATCTCGATGTAGGGGGCGCATTCTCCATTCGCGTCGGGGTCGGTGAGGCTGCGGTCCCAGGCATAGCCGAACTCGTGGTTGCCCCAAGTCCACTGCTTCTTACCAGGGGAGATGTGATGGTTGGCAACGTGGACCACCCCGGCGCGGGCGCGATGGTCGTAACCGCCGAAGAAATCCTCCTCCGATCCCATGCACATGTAGGAGGTGGGAACGGGAATGTTCGCGTAGTAGGAGAGATCGTTGGCCTTGTAGGGGAGCGTGGTCTTTCCGCCGCTGGCCGGAGGAACGTAATGCGCTGGAGCCTCCTCCTTGGGAACTCCCTTGCCGGAACGGGCGGCGTAATCAACCCCGTAGTAGTGATCGTGGCAGAGCGGATATTCACTCATGGAGCGCCGGGCATGGTCGGCGACATAGGAGACGTCGGGCGGAAAGAAGCTCTGGTAGTCCTCGTGGACGCGCGTCGCCACGTTCGCCCACCAGAGGAATGTCTGGACGGACTTCGTGCGGTTGTGGGCCCGTACCTTCAGCTCTACCACCGAGCGATCCGGATGGAGGCAGACGCCGTGCATTCCTTTCATCCGCTGCATCGGGTCATGGTCGGAGCACCAGACGGTCACCGAACCATCCTCATGGCGCTCGATCTCCACATCGACCGGCATGAAGGTTGCCGGGCGATGATGCTGCGGCCAGTTGAACTCCACCCCCCCGGAGATCCAGGGACCGGCCAAGCCCACAAGGGCTGGCTTGATCACCTCCTGGCGGTAAAAGAAGTCGTAGCCGTTGGTCTTGTCGCGCGCGGTATGGATCCGGCCCCCGATCTCGGGTAGGATCATCACTTTTAGAAATTGATTCTCCAAATGCACCGCATCCCAGGAACGCTCGACCTTTTCCTCACTGATGCGGTCATAGAATGGGAGCGGATAGACCTTGCCACTACTCCCCTGATAGACCCTCTTCTCCAGGAACATCGGGTTCTTGTCCGGTGGAAGCGTATTGTAGGTGGGGATCACCACGGCTTCACGCCGCACGCTGACACAGGGGGAGGAGGGCTTTTTCATCCTTTTCTTTATCACTTATAAGTCGCGCGACCTTCCAAGTGAATGGACAGTCGCCCGAAAAACATGGACGATTCCACAATGGAAAAGAACCACTCCCTGAAGGCGCACGGCTTCTCCGGACAGCGCATGGTGGTCGTTCCAAAACCTGTTTGGAACCGACTGGGGGGACATCCCTTGCTCCAAGGCCTCCGGGTCACCGCTGCTGGATTTTTCCCCAAAGCACGGGGGCATTTGATTCAACGATCAGCCGGCACACCAACCCACCTGCTCATCGCCTGCCTTGAAGGAGAGGGGGTGATCCACGCCGGAGGTAAAAAATTCACGGCGAAATCTGGAGACCTTTGTTGGATCTCACCCGATACGCCTCATGATTACGGGTCATCCTCGACGGATCCTTGGAGCATTCTCTGGGTTCACTTCAGCGGGGAAGAGGCAGAAGCTTGGAAAGATCTGCTCTTCGACGGCGGGGAAGGCCCCGTCTGCAATGTGCCCTCCGACCAACTCGGAAGCCTTTCGCTGGATCGGATCCACAGCATTCTGGAAAATGGGTATTCCCTTCTCAATCTTGCGGATGCAGCCGCAGCCCTGCGCTTTTCACTCGGCATGCTGGTCCGACTCAGGGAGCAACCGGGATCAACCAGATCCGCAAGACTTAGGGTGGCGGCATCTGTTGAAAAGCTTCGTTCCGACTGGCGTCATCTTCACCGCATCGAGGAGCTCGCACTCCAGGCCGGGGTCTCCCCCTCCCACTTCTCGACCCTCTTCAGGAAGGAAACTGGCCACTCACCGATCGACTTCCTAATCAGGCAGAAGATCCAGCACGCGGCCCGACTCCTCGCCACGACGCAGGAGCCGATTCTCTCGGTCTCCGAGTCCGTCGGGTACGAGGACCCGTTTTACTTCTCCCGTTCCTTCCAAAAAATCATGGGTTGCTCGCCGCGCACCTACAGACTCCAGAGCATCACATACTCCAAGCCGGGAATCGAGGGAGGGTTTTAAATGCCGAGGAGTCGACGTCCTTAAGTCGACATTCCTTTCTCCCTGATTTCCTGATGCGTTAGCGGGCGAGCAATTCCATATTCACAACATCTCGGCGCCTCAGCGGCTCAGCGCTTCTGCGGGAAAATTCATCGGGATTTCTTTGCCGCGAGCACCGCCTCGATCTTGCCAAGCGGGAGGCAGTTCACCACGTCGGCTTTCGTGAGCCATCCCTTCCTGGCGATGCCGACGCCGTAGATCAAATCGTGCAGGCCGTAGGTCGTATGGGCGTCGGGGTTGATCGCGCACTTCACCCCCTTCTCTTTCGCCAGTGGCCACCAGCGCCAGTCCATGTCGAGACGCCAAGGGCTGGCGTTGATCTCGATGATCGTTCCGGTCTCGGCGGCCGCTTCGATGACGGCGGGAATGTTCACCGGATAGGCATCGCGGGAGAGCAAGAGTCGTCCCGTCAGATGCCCCATCATCGTGATATGGGGATTTCTGATCGCCCGGATGATCCGCTCGGTCGTGGTCTTCTCGTCGGCTGTGAAGCCCGAGTGGACCGAGGCGACCACATAGTTGAGCGATGAGAGCACATCATCCGGAAAGTCGAGGTCCCCCTCCTTCAAGATGTCGCACTCGGTTCCCGCAAAGAGACGGAAGCCGGCCTCTTGGAATTCCTTGGAGGCATTAAGCTCACGGATCTCGGCCACCTGTTCAGCCAGCCTTGCGGCATCGAGTCCTCGAGCCTGGAAGGAGCTCTTGCTGTGATCGGCGATGCCGAGGTACTCGAGCCCGAGGTCGATCGCGGCACGGGCCATTTCGATCAGGGAATTCTTCCCGTCGCTCGCCGTGGTGTGGCAGTGGAAGGTGCCTCGCAGGTTGCTCCACTCGATGAGATCGGGCAACTTACCGGCCTCGGCTGCGGCGATCTCCCCCTTGTCCTCGCGCAACTCGGGAGGGATGAAATCGAGGCCTAAAGACTTATAGAGCTCCTTCTCGTTTTGGATTACAGGCGGCTGTTCCGCACCCTCGGCCACAGTGAAGCGGTATTCGTTGAGCGACCAGCCATGCTCCAGCGCACGGCTACGCAGGCGGATATTGTGCTCCTTGCTGCCAGTGAAATAGACAAGGGCAAAGGGGAATTCCTCCGGCTTCACCACACGCAAGTCGCATTGAGGGCCATCCTTGAGACGCACACTCGATTTCGTCGGACCATGCACGATCACTTCATCGACGAGGGGATGATGAATGAAAAAGTCCGAAACCTCCTCCGGGTGGGTTGATGAGACGAGCAGATCAAGATCGCCTATCGTCTCCTTGCGGCGACGAAAGCTTCCCGCCGATTCCAACTGACCCACAGCCTCATGAGCGCGGAGATCGGAGAGAAGTTCTTCTGCAAGCTCCGCGACGACATTGATACGGAATCGCCCGGCGTGCTTGCGATGATCCTCAATGGCTTTTAGTAACTTCGTCTGGGTCTTCTCCCCAAATCCGGC
>CAIPWR010000056.1 GCA_903868795.1 uncultured Spartobacteria bacterium
CAGAACCTTCCAGCTTTTGAGCATTCATCCTTTTGAGAAAGTTCCTATCCATGAGCTACTTACAGAAACCGACTTCAAATCTTACATGCCTCACAAAAATAACCAATTGATGCTGTGGGACTTATAACCGGACGCTTGTGGGAATCGCGAGAAGTTTTGTGTAGCGATGAGAGGTTCGTCCTGACGCCGGAGCTGAAGCAGGTGTTGCGACCAGAACCTCAACCGTCACCATTCCAGGGGTGGCGCGTTTCTGGCTCAGTGTCAGCCAGGCGAGGGCGGTGATCTCCGGCCCAAGAACGGGATTGGTTGCTTCGATCTCGGAAATTAGACGTATCGGTTCGCATGATGCTCCATAGGCAACGCAGCAACTGGTCGATGATTGGGAATGGATACTTTCCCAGACCGGGAGGCCGTTGCACATGGAGGTTGCTAAATGCAGGGATGAAGGATCCTTTCCGAAGGTGAGCCCCTCCATGATATCGGAGGCGATTAGCGTGGCCTGGGTTTCCTCCTTGGCGTCGCGTTCTGTTTTGTGCGTGAAGGAGAAGAGGGCAATCAGAGCAAATGCCGTGACGGAAAAAACGCCCAGCGCTACCAGGATTTCCGCAAGCGTGAAGGCCTGTAAGTGAAGTCGTGAGCCGCTATTCCTTTTTCTCATGGCAGGTGCTCAGAGATTGCTCACGTTGGCTCGACCGCTCCCTCGCGACAGCTCGATCGAGGAGGGGAGTGGTCCTTTTTCATTCTTAAGGCGCAGGGAAAGACTTGGGCCTCCTTGTTGGGGAATCCCGATTCTTCCGGAGCGCTGGAACATTACTCCTCCCAACGAGATCCCTTTGGAGGGGGATCCACCCAGTGCTGCTGCGATGACGTCTGCCGGCAGGTTCTGGTCCATGAGGGTCCTTTCTCCTGTCTGGAAGATGATTCCCCGTGGAAGCAACGTCCAGTTGCCGAGTGGCACAAGGGATTGAAGGGGCGAATCCTCCCTTCCGCTCCGACTCACGATGCGAAGCGAGCCTTTGTTCAGTGCATCTTCATTTCTCAATACCACCCAGACCTCTTTTTTGCCTGAGACTGCTGCCAAACGCGCCTGTTCCAGTGTTCCCATGGCAAGGCTCATGGCTGCATTGTTCGCATGAGATCGGGTGATGGCCCTCCATGCCGGGAGAGCAAGCGAGACGAGAGCCGCGATCACCGCCAAGACGACAAGCAGCTCCGTCAGGGTGACTCCTGAACGGGTGGAGTTTTTTGGACAATGGGTGGACACGGCGCAGAAGGGTGTCTGATTGTCTTGCTTCGAGCCACTCCAAACTAGGGGATTTCGCTTACCATCTCTCCCGACAACCACGCCTCGTTTCACCGGATGACTTTATTGGCAGGCCCTGATGATTGAAAAACCAAGCCAGATCCCGGTCACACATAGAAGAACCGACAGGAGCACATTCAGGAATGCCCCGGTCCAGTTTCCCTGCTCCATGAGCAGGAAGGTCTGAAGACTGAATGAGGAGAAGGTCGTGTAGCCACCCATAACCCCGATCATGAGAAAGGTGCGCGTTGCCGGCGAAAAGATCAGCTTGCCGGGTTCGGTTTCCCCATAGCCGGCGATCAGGCCCATGATGAGAGCCCCCGTGACATTTACCGCCACTGTGCCGAAGGGGAACTGACTACCCATCCAGCGGGTAATGAGGTCCGTCATTCCGGCACGGGCGACCGAGCCCAAGGCTCCGCCGATGCCGACGAGCATGTAAGGATGCCTCAGGAGTTGCTGAAGAAACGACATTGCGTGATCAAACAGGAATCGAGTGTCCGTTAAAAGACGGAAACATTCCCAACCCGAAAGGTTCTTAGAAGCTTTCGGCTTTCCGATGATTGTCTGCCTCTGATATTGATGGATTCATGCACATTACTCCCCGAACACTCCTTCTCCTGACATCGCTGATCTGTGCCTCAAACTTGGTTGCGCAGGATTTCCCAACCACAAAGATTGCGAAGATGGACGCGGCCTCGTACCTCCAGCCTCTTCCTGAGAACAGGGCCGTTCGTCTCAAGGTGATCGCCGGCGACTTTGCCGCCCATCCCGACGCCGCGGTCGGAAAATATTCCGGCAAGCGCATCACCGTGATTGGTCGCGTCTCCGCCCTCAGCCAAGGAAGCGGAGAGAACAAAGTTCTGGTTGTCACCATGCAGGATTCTTCCGGGAACCTTCTCGCAGTGAAGGCTAATTTTCTCTACGGATCGATTCCCGCCAATTCGGAGATCCAAATTTCCCAGGATGGCTCCTCAGCCACCATTCTCCATCGTGATCGTAGCGGAAACATCCTCTCGCAGGACACCTACCTCTCCGTCGACCAGAAGGTCGCCATCAAGGGGGATTTCAAGGAGGTCAAGGTCGGAGACATTGTCCTCACGGCCTGCAAGCTGGAATCCAAGGAGAAGCTCCATCAGTTGGAGATTAAGTAACGCACACCTCAGCCACACCGTTGGCTTGGAAGAGTGGAGGCGGTTTTCCCGTTTAAGCTTTTCCATGGGGGCTTTTCTCCCTTTGATCGGGAATGCCCTTTCGCTCACTCGGCCTAGATGCCGCTATTCTCACTGCCGTTCAGGAGACCGGATACACCGAACCAACCCCTATTCAGGCAGCGGCGATCCCCTTCGTGCTGCAGCGCAGGGATCTGATTGGCATCGCCCAGACCGGTACCGGCAAGACCGCCGCATTCACCCTGCCGATTCTTTCACTGCTAGCCAGTTCTCCCTCCAAGGGGATCCGCGCCCTGATCATTGCTCCGACTCGTGAACTGGTCGTTCAGATCGAGGAGAATGTCCGGGCCTATGCCAAGCATATGCCGCTTACCGTGGCGACGATCTATGGAGGGGTCAGTGAGCGTCCCCAGATCAAGGCACTGGAGCAGGGAGCCGATCTCGTCGTTGCTACGCCGGGACGCCTTCTTGACCTGATCCGTGGCAGGGAAAAGGCCTTCGCCCACATCGAGTTCCTCGTGCTCGATGAAGCCGACCGGATGCTCGATATGGGATTTGTCCCGGCGATCCGCCAGATTGTAAAACTTCTCCCGCGCAAGCGTCAGACTCTCTTCTTCTCCGCCACGCTCTCCCGTGAGATCGAGAAGCTGACCGGTGAGTTTCTGCAGGAGCCCGAGACGGTTGAGATAGGGCGTCGGTCGAATCCCGCCGACACTGTCACCCAGTCGGTCTATGAAATTCCCCAGCATCTCAAGCCGGGTCTCCTTCTCCATCTGCTTCAGAATGGTGCTCTCAACATGGTGCTCGTTTTCACCCGTACAAAGCATGGAGCCGACCGTATTGCCCGGCGCCTTGAGCAGGCGGGCATCACAACGGGAACCATCCATTCCAATCGCTCCCAGAACCAGCGCCTCCGCGCCCTTAATGAATTCCGCGATGGAAAGATTCGCGTTCTTGTGGCCACGGATATCGCTGCCCGAGGCATCGATGTCGATGGGATCACGCATGTCGTTAACTACGACTTCCCACCTCACCATGAGGACTACGTCCACCGCATTGGTCGCACGGGTCGAGCCAAGGCGGTGGGCGAGGCGATCAGTTTCGTCTCCAAGGAGGACGACGATGCCCTGCGTGCCCTTGAACGCTTCACCCGCAGGGGTATCCCTCGTGTGAAAGCCGAGGGATTCGATGACAAGGCCCCCGCTCCTCCGCGTGATAGGGGTGCTGGAGGTAATCGTCGTCCGCCGCGTAGACCTGGTGAAGTGCGTGCTCCTCGTTCCTCCGGAGGTCGTAATCAAGGCCAGTCCCGTCGACGCGATGGAGGTGCAGGTGGTGCAGGAGGAGGTTCTGACTCAGGCCAGCAATCAGCCAGTGGCAAGAAGGGTGGCATCGGCCGCTTCTTCGGCTTCGGCGGTCGCTAATCAATCACACACGTGGGCAATTTTTAGGCCCGAACAACCTTCAGGTTGTTCGGCTTCAGTCTTTGGGCGAGCTAGTGCGCTCCCTGCAGGACGATCTCGGTGACGCTGGGTTGCTGTGAGGTCTTGCCCGGATAGATCTCGTCGATGGTGAGTTCGATCAGATCACCCTGATTGAGCATGATATCCTCGAAGTGGAAGTCTTGCCAACGCCAGGTATCCGCGAGATGAAAGCGGGCGATCGCTTTGTGATTTACGCTGAGGGTCATGGTCTTCACTCGGGCATAGGCGCGGA
The DNA here is from genome assembly GCA_903868795.1 of uncultured Spartobacteria bacterium. GTDB lineage: Bacteria > Verrucomicrobiota > Verrucomicrobiia > Chthoniobacterales > UBA6821 > UBA6821. The sequence continues at coordinate 4,189 of CAIPWR010000056.1, forward strand.
ATTCCTCGAGCGTTCGGATTACTCCATTGGCAATGTTGATTCCGTAGAAAGGGGTGTCTCGGCAATCCTTGGGGAGTTTCTTGGGAATGTGGAATTGGATGATTTCTCCCGGTCCAGAAGTCGGAGAAATCCATGCGGTCGTAGCATCATCATCGCAGAGTTCGGAAGCCGGCTTCAGCGTGGAGATTGAGTTCCCCGCAAGTGTCTCCCAGAAGAAGGCGCAACGGAGCGAGCACCCTCCCATCAGTTCCTGGAGAACGGGATCTCCCACCTTCGGTTTTAGCAGGGGGAGCGAGTCGGCGTGAACAGATGATGAGATCGCAACAAGAGCTAGGAGGCTCCATGCTGCGCGGACGGATTTCAGGCGCACGATTCGCTCAACCCTTATTTCAACCCATTCACGATGGCAGACACATTATGCCTCATCATCAAGTCGTAAGTGTTCCCTTCGGCCTCGCCGAGTCCGTCGGAGTAGAGTGAGGCGCCGGCCTTTGCGCCCGTCTCATCGGCTATTTGCTGGACGGCTCGGGGATTCTCAATGGTCTCAAAGAAGATCGCCTTCACCCCCTGATCCTTGATGACACCGATGATCTCCTTCACATGCTGGGAGGAGGGATCCTCCGCGGTGCTCACACCCTTCACTGGATAGATGGTGAAGTCGTAGTCACGAGCGAAGTATCCGAGCGCATCGTGCGAGGTGATCAACTTCCTTCGGTCGTGGGGTAGTGAGGCGAGTTTTACCCGGATCCAGCGCTCAAGTTCATCGAGTTTGGCGAGATAGGCGGACGCGTTCTTATCGTAGCTGCTGGCATTGGCAGGGTCGGCTTTCTCGAAGGCTTCCGCGACCACGCGGGTAGCTCCTTTCATGTTCTCCACGCTGTGCCACCAGTGGGGATCCTCCACCTTCTTCCCCTGCTCGGTCATCGTGAGTGAGGGGATATCCTTGCCCACGTTCACAAACTTGGCGGAGCCACCGGCGGCCTCCTCCAGTTTCGAGAGATAACCCTCCATCCCTTTGCCTGTCAGGAGCACGAGATTGGCGTCTGCGACTTTCTTCACATCACCAGGCGTCGGTTCGAACTCATGGGGATCGATGCCAGCCTTAATGATTCCCTCCACGTTCACGTGATTGCCCCCGATCTGCTTCGCAAGATCTGTCGTCACCGTTGAAAGGGAGGCCACGCGCAGGTCCGCGCGGGTGGACGACATGCCAACCAAGAGGATCATGAGCGAGGCTAGGAGCTTTCTGAAGTGACAAAATAATTTCATGTCTGAAGTATTCTAATTTAGTCAAAAAGCACCCCTTGACTATCAGTTAAGCGCTGACTCTGACAGATCTTTTTCCAGACGGGGCTGGATTCCTTTGGAGGATTCCTTTAACGAAACCATGTCCATGCAATTCCGCTTTATCTCAATCATTCTGTTTTGTGGCCTGTTGGCAATAGATGGACTGCTTGCCGATCCGATCGATCTTTCCAATCCATTCAATATCCTCACCCAGCAACGACTCGCCGGAGAGTTCCTTGGCTACAGGCCGAAGGCTGAGACAAACGGTGTCGTTCTCTCGCTCCAGTCCGTCTCCGACCTGCTTGGCAATACCAAGGGCGGAGAACTTCAGGGTGGCACCTACTCCGGACTCCTGAACTTTGGCCTCGCTGTCGATCTTCAGAAGGCGGTGGGCTGGGAGGGTGCTTCTCTCAAAAACACCTGGCTCTGGCTCTACGGAAATGATGTCTCGTCGAAATTCATCGGAAATTCCCTCACGGCAAGCAGTATCGCCGGCCGGCCAGCCTTCCGGTGCTACGAACTCTGGCTTCAGCAGAATCTGCTCCATGATGCCATCTCCCTACGCGGTGGCATGATACCCGTCGACACCGAGTTCATGGTTTCCGACACGGCAAATCTTTTTGTCAACAGCACCTTCGGCCCTCCCGCTGTGTTCACCATGAACATGCCCAACGGCGGTCCCACCTATCCGATGGCGACTCCCGGACTCCGCTTGGCGCTTCAGCCCAGCTCATGGCTCACCCTCCGAAGCGCCTTCACCCAGGGGAATCCCTTTTCACAGCAGGACAACAAATACGGCTTTGACTGGAACTTCGGTCAGGCCGGGGGACTCCTCAATATCAACGAAGCCGAAGCCGACTGGTGCAAGGATGCCTCCTCGAAAGGATTGCCCGGCTATGCCAAGGCAGGTTTCTGGTTCCAGACCGGACAGGGGCAGCAGGGTGGGGAGGAGCAGTTTAATTTTGGATCTCCAAACTCCAGCGCCTACAACAACGGCTTCTACGGCATCATCGATCAGAAGCTCTATGTCGTTCAGGAAAAAGCCTCTGCTTCCCCCGATAAGAATGGTGACTCAGGAAAGGCCCCTGTATCTCCCGAAGCCTCCCAGGCATCCTCCTGCAGCTGCTCCTCGAAAGGACTCTCCTCCTTCGCCCGCATCGGATTTTCTCCAGATCAGAGCAGCATCGTCGGCTTCTACACCGACATGGGCCTCACCTACACCGGACTGATCCCGACACGCGATGCCGATAAGCTCGGGGTTGCCTTTGGTTTTGCGCAGATGGGTTGTCAATGTAAGCAGAGCTATCAGGATAATGGCGCCCCCGGTTGCGGTTATGAGTCCGTGGCCGAATTGACTTACTCGATGCGTCTAGCCCCTGCGATCGCCATCCAGCCTGATCTCCAGTACATCATGCACCCTGGCGGAACCCAGCAGAATGGGAATGCTCTCGTGGTGGGGATGCGTGCTGTGGTGGATTTTTAAGCAGAGAGCAGTTATCCTCTGCGGATGGAACTTCAGGACGTCATGAAAAGGAGTGACCGCGATGCCGCGGATGTCCGCGAATTCTTCAATGGCTGGTCGCTTTACCGACGAATCGTCGATCATGATTACCTCTACCATCGCTCGGCCAGGGAAGCGCTTACAGCATGGCTGGATGCGTGGGTGAAGGATGCCAATCGTTCGTTCAGTTTCCTCGATCTCGGATGCGGCGATGCCGCATTTAGCACCGGTGTCTTGAAAGGAAGAAACGTGGCTGCCTACACAGGGATGGATCTCTCCCCCGTTGCCCTCGATCTGGCCCGCGAGAACACCGCTGAAATCGCCGCGCCCGTCGCCCTGATGCCGGGTGATTTTATGTTGGAAATCGGAAAGCTTCCTGCCGCCTACGACATCGTCTACATTGGACTCTCGCTGCATCATCTCTCCCGTCAGGAGAAGGAATACTTTTTCAGCGAACTCCGCCGCAAAATCGCTCCGGGAGGTGCCGTTCTGATCTTTGACCCAGTTCTCACTCCCGGTGAGTCCCGCGAATCCTACATGGGTCGCTGGGTCGATTATGCCGAGTGGTCATGGAAGGCACTTTCAGTGGAGGAGATCGCGGGGGCAGTCCAGCATGTCACCAGCTCTGATTTTCCCGAAGAGGTGGCCACCTTGAACAGGATGGCTGTCGGGTCGGGATTCCGTCCGGCAGAGATTCTCTTTATGGATCACACCGACTTCTACGCCCTCATGGCCTTCCAGTTGGCGTAGCTGCATCTCCAAGGAAGACTTTCGCTTTGATTGGCCAAGCAATTAGGGATCAGCGATGCAACTCATGAAGCTCTCTAGGTTTTTACTGCTGGCTGGCGTTCTTTTTCTACTCCTCCCGGGATCCCTCAATGCGGATTCGACGAAAAAAACAGCAACCGCCTCTCCCGTGTTGTCTCCCGGTCCGGAACTGGTGGAGGTCGGAGTCTGGCCCATGGTCATCTACAATCTCGATGTCCACTCGAATACCTACTACATGACCGCCTATGTCTGGTTCGTCTGGAGGGGAAATCTGGATCCGAGCGAAACAGCCGAGTTTACAAACAATGTGGAGTCGTGGGGTTTCACCCGGGTCAAGACCTATCCCAAGCCAATCACCTTCCCAGACGGAAGCCACTATCAGTGCCTGCGAATCGAGGGACGTTTCTTCCAGCCCTTCAGTCTGAAGCGCTTTCCGCTGGAGCATCATACCGTCGCCCTTTCCATCGAGGACAACACCTATGCCGCCGACAAAATCCTCTATCGCTTTGATCAGAAAAATTCCGGCTTAGATAGTTCCTTGAATATCCCGGGATGGACGATCAAGAAATGGACGGGAACGGCAGGCATTCATCACTACCCCACAAATCTGGGTGATTTGAGCCTCGGTTCTGGCGGTTCCGATTATGGGACGATCCAGTTTCAGGTTGAGGTCAGCAGGCCTGTAAACTTCTTCCTCTGGAAGATGATGCTGCCCGTTTTGATCATCCTTGTGGCCACATGGACGGCACTGCTGCTTCATCCCACGCAATTGGCTTCACGCGTTGCGTTGACCGGAACAGCCTTGCTGACAACGGTCTTTCTCGAGCAGGGATACTCTTCAAATCTCCCCGAGGTGAACTACCTCGTCCTGATGGACAAGATCTATGTGGTACTTTACCTCCTCATCATCGCCTCCCTGATTCAGGTGGTTATTCAGGGAGCGCTGGAAAAGAAACACCAGCTCAACGAATTCCGAAAAGCTCAGTTGCTAGACAAGATCAGCGTCGCTCTTCAGGCGGTCATCTTCATTCTCGCGCTTATCTTCATCAATGCTACGACGCATTGAAATGCGCTGAAAATAGGGGATCCCACCGGAGTTGACGGGGCTCGAACCCGCAACCCCCGCCGTGACAGGGCGGTGCTCTGACCAATTGAGCTACAACTCCAGGGATTTCTCGGAGAACTCCGAGGGGTTGTAATCATCCACGCATTCGCGTTTGGGGCAATCTTTTTTGTGACTTTCCTGCAGTTGCGAGTCATTCTCCCATTTATATCGCCATGGCTTATCCATCCTATGCCGCCTTCCTGAAGGCTCTTGAAGAAGCCGGAGAACTCCGGCGCATCACCGAACCCGTGGCCACGGAACTCCAGATCACGGAGCTTGCCGATCGCGAGATGAAGTCGCCGGAGGGAGGGAAGGCGCTGCTCTTCGAGAAGCCGACAATCAACGGCAAGATCTCCGCTTTTCCCGTGGCGATCAATGCCCTGGGATCGAAGCGTCGTATGGCGATGGCTCTCGGACTCGACTCTGTCGATGAGCTGGCTGGTCAACTTGAGTTCCTGATGAAGGCCAAACCGCCGAAGAGCTTTGCCGATGCCATGAAGCTCCTGCGTAACGGGATCGACCTGATTCATGCACGCCCCCGCACGGTGAAGAGTGCCCCTTGCCACGAGGTCATCAATCGCATCGGTGAGGGGAATGCAGGTGAGCTCTTCTCCCTCGACCAGCTCCCGATCCTCAAGTGCTGGCCTCAGGATGGAGGCCGATTCATCACGCTGCCGACTGTTTATACTAAGGATCCCGATACAGGTGAGAGGAATGTCGGCATGTACCGCATCCAGATTTACGATGGCCAGACCACCGGGATGCACTGGCAGGTTCACAAGGTCGGGGCCCGTCACGGGAAGCGCTACTACGAGCGAGGGGAGAAGATGCCGGTGGCCATCTGCCTCGGTGGAGACCCTGCCTTCACCCTGGCGGCCACGGCTCCGCTGCCTGATGGAATTGATGAGATTCTCTTTGCCGGATTCGCCCGTAAGAAGTCGGTCGATCTCGTCAAGTGCGTGACCCAGCCGCTGGAGGTGCCGGCCGAGAGTGACTTTGTCATCGAGGGATATGTTCAGCCCGGCGAGATGCGTCCCGAAGGGCCCTTCGGCGACCATACGGGATTCTATACGCCGGTGGATGACTATCCTGTTTTCCATGTGACGGCGATCACCCACCGCAAGGACGCGATCTACCCGTGCACCATCGTCGGGGTCCCCCCGATGGAGGATTTCTACATGGGGGAGGCAAGCGTCCGGATCTTCTTGCCGATCTTCAAGATGAATTTCCCGGAGATCGTCGATATGGCGCTTCCGGCCGAGGGAACTTTCCACAACCTCGTCTTTGTTTCGATCAAGAAGCAGTACCCTTGGCAGGCCTTTAAGGTCATGCACGGCCTTTGGGGAATGGGACAGATGATGTTTGCGAAATACATCGTCGTGGTGGATCACGACTGCGATGTGCAGAACACCTCGGAAGTCCTCTTCCGATGGATGGCGAATACCGATCCTCAGCGCGATAGCATCCTGACCAAGAACCCGCTGGATAGTCTCGACCATGCCCCGACTGTTCCCAACATGGGTGGTCACATGGGCTTCGATGCCACCAAAAAAATCCCCGGAGAGGGCTACACCCGTGGTTGGCCGGATCTCGTGACCATGGATCCCGCAACAAAAGCCTGGGCGGATGGCTTTAGGGGATAGGGAAAGATTTTCCCGCAGAGGCGCAGAGGCGCGGAGAAAGAAAGGAGTTTCTATGGGAGCGGGACCATCAAGGCCATGAAGAGTTGATGGGAGGGGTTTGTCATGAATCTTTTGATTCCCTCTCTGCCTTCTCCGCGCTTCTGCGCGATAAATTCTGCAGTCAGTTTCGTGCACTCATGACTCGGATCAGGATCAGGATCTTGTGGATCGTGCTGACCTGGTATCGCTTGGCAAGGACATCGTAGCGGTCGCGGTGCATCTGGAGCAGAAGATCGCGGTAGATGGCGCTCATGAATCGGGCCGGGCGCATTAGTCGCCGCTGATTGGCAGTCATCTCGGACCAGGCGAGTTCTGACTTCGCGAAGTACGAATCAGCCCGCTCGGCTTGGTGATTCAGAAGATGGGTCATCTGGGGTGAGGGGATGGATCCTAGAACCTCGCTTTCTCGGACTCCGAAGCGCTCCAGATCCTCTTGTGGGAGATAGATTCTGCCCATAGCCGCATCCTCGGCGACATCTCTCAGTATATTGGTGAGTTGCAGGGCGATCCCGAGTTGTTCGGAGTAGCACTTTACGTTTTTTCCCTGGGCTCCAAAGATCCGTGCACTGAGAAGACCCACGGCTGAGGCAACGCGACGGCAGTAGATTACGAGATCCGCGAAGGTCGCATAGCGGTTCCTCTCTGTGTCCATCATCATGCCAAGAACGATCTCGCAAAGGAGGCTACGATCCAGATTGTGCTTCCAGATTATGGCCGCGAAATCTTCGGGCAGGTCCTCATCGGTATCTTTTTTATTCTGTAGCGCCAGCAACCAAGCCTCCAGGGCTTTCTGCTTCTGAGGTAGCTCAAGTGACTGGTTGTCTGCGATATCATCCACCAGTCGGCACCAGGCAGCGAAGAGTAGTGCATCCGATCGCCGATCACTGGGTAGCAAGAGCAGTGCCGGGATCAGGTTGGAAGAGGGACGACGCACTGATCCCTGGAGCTTGCGTGGGATGCTGAGCAGGTCGGCAGGTGATTTCATGGAGACGAGAAGTATCCCTACCCCTCCTAAGACAATCTTTCAGCTTTTAACTTTTTGCTCCGCCACGGAAAGTGAAGTAAGCATGACGCTCCCGAACCAGATCACCATTGCCCGGATCCTCCTGATTCCGGTCTTTGTCGTGCTGGCGATCTATTATGGAAAGACCGCCGCCGCGGCTCATCCCGACGAGAATTTGAGATTCGCCACGATTGCGGTCTTTCTTGTTGCCGCCCTTAGTGACGGGATCGACGGGTGGCTTGCCCGTCGCTATCACCTGAAGTCCCGACTGGGTGCTATCCTTGATCCCATCGCTGACAAGGGACTGATGCTGACGGCAATCATCACCCTGAGTGTCACCAAGTGGCCTTATGAACTTCCTGTCTGGTACCCGGTGCTCGTGATCGCCCGTGATGTCATCATTGTTGTCGGATGCGCCGTCCTGCGTCTCCTGAACGATCATCTGGAGGTGAGACCCTCGCAACTCGGAAAGATCTCCACCTTCCTCCAGATGCTGACGGTCGCGGTCGTCATGTTGCAATGGAGTCACTGCGATCCCGTGGTATGGATCTCCGGAGTAATCACGCTTCTGAGCGGCATCGGCTACGTCGCCGCCGGAATCAGGCAACTACAGGATGGCGGTCACACCGTTCCCGTGAAACCCTCAGATCAGCCCGCTCCTTGAGCCGCGGCGAATACTTTATTTTTTCATGAGACGTGTCGCCATCATCGGTCGCCCCAATGTGGGTAAATCCTCCCTCTTCAATCGTCTCATGGGGAGGAGGGTCGCCATCGTTCATGACCAACCCGGAGTGACTCGCGATCGTCTGGCCGGGATCTGCAGGAATGGCCCGGCGCCCTTCGAAATCATTGACACCGGAGGCATCGGCGATGCGCCGGATCCTGATTTTGCAGAGGCCACCCATGTGGCGGCTCAGGCGGCGATCGCTAGTGCCGACCTGCTTCTCTTTGTGGTGGATGGACGGGCGGGTTTGACGCCGCTCGATCGGGAGTTGGCCCGCATGCTTCGTTCCGGCGGTCGACCCCTCATCCTGATCATCAACAAGATCGATCAGGAGATGCATGAGTCGCTGGTTGCGGATTTTTTCCAACTCGGTTTTCCCGAGGTGCTGACGATCAGCGCCGCCCATGGGCGCGGTACCCATGATCTGCTTGAGAAGATCGGTGAAAAGCTCGGCGAAATCGGAGTACTGGGAGACGATGAGAATGCCGAAGAGGGCTCCGCTCCACGACTGGCGATCGTCGGCCGTCCCAACGTGGGCAAATCCTCCCTCCTGAATCGTCTTCTTGGCGAGGAGCGTAGCATTGTGAGCAATATCGCCGGAACCACCCGTGATGCGCTTGATGTGAAATGCGAACTCGGCGGATCACCCTACGTTCTGGTCGATACTGCGGGACTCCGCCATCGCTCGCGACCCGACACCTCGGTGGAGATTTTCAGCGCCATGCGATCCGAGGAGGCGATCCGCCGCGCCGATGCCGGCCTGCTCGTGATCGATGGCCAGAGCGGCGTCACTGCTCAGGACAAGCGTATTGCGGGAATGCTGCAAGAGTCTCAGAAAGCCTGCATCATCCTGCTGAATAAATGGGATCTTGTCCGCAAGGACGATGGAGGCCGCGCCTCGCAGGGTGATCAGTCGGAGGTGATCCGGAAAGACCTCTTCTTCCTTGATTACGCTCCAGTGGTTTGCATCTCGGCCAAGACAGGCCAGGGATTCAGTAGGATTTTTTCAGCCCTGAAGAGCGTCCGGGAGCAAGCCGAGACTCGGATTCCGACCGGCGAGTTGAATCGTTTCTTCCGCGATATCTTTGAACAGCATCCCCCTCCGACAAAGTCAGGAAAGCGCTTCAAACTCTTGTACGCGACCCAGGTGGTTCCCGAGGTGCATCGTCCCTTCTATCCGCCCGAGTTCCTGCTCTTTGTCAACGACCCCGACCTGATCATCGACTCCTACCGCGAGTATCTCTTTAACCAGTTCCGTGAGCGCTGGCCCTATCCCGGCCTGCCGATCCGTCTTCGCATGAAGGGGCGCGACTCCCGCGAAGTGCAGGATCGTAAAAAGGAGAGTCGTGCAGCGACTGATGCCGCCCTAACGGAGCATGAGGAAGGCATGGTGCCTGAAAAGAAGCCAAAGGCACCTCGCCGCCCTCCGGTGAAGGCGGTGCCTCGTCCCCGACGCGCTCCCTCGCACAAGCCGCAGACGCGTCTTGGCGGGAAGAAAACCGCGGCTCCCCGCAAGGGAAGGGCTCCACGGCGTTAGGGCTGTTCAATCGGTGATTTATCGCGCTGAGACGCTGAGGCGCGGAGAAAGAGGCAAAGAACACATGAATCCATGGGTCTGAAGTTGTTTTTGTCACCTCGAGGGCTCTTCATAAGGCCACCGTCCATATAAAATCTAATTTACCCTGTGACTCTGCGTTTGCTAGCCGGGCCGTTGCTAAGCATCCGTTACGGCTGTGGGAGAATATTCTTTCACACTCCCCAATCAGTATGACCGTTGAGAAGTTGAGTCGTTGACAGGTTCAGTCGCTCCCGATACTTCAATTCACCATGAAGAGCTTTCCTTTTCCCGCCGAGCCCTCCGAGAAGCAGAATGTCATTGAGGGCGCTATCGGTCGCTGGCTTGTCGTTGTCTTGCCAGTCGTGCTGATCGGTCATCTCTTGGGTGCCCTTGCCGTCGTCGCCGCGCTGATGTCGGCCAACTTCAATATCCTGAACTGGTTCGAGTGACAGTTGTGGGGGATCGGGAATAGGTAATCGGGCATCGGGAGGGGGGAGACTTGACTTCGACACCGAACTCAATCCAGTAAGAGGTTATCCCCAGAACCAATCACCGATACCCCATCCCCCACGCCGTCGCTTGCGACGGCTAAGGCTCCGGATGTTCCGCGATTGTCTGGTTTGAACCGATCTGGCTGTTGTTAACGTAGGCATGACCATGGAGGTGGGCCATCGCGGCGCAGAGGCAACCTCCTCCGATGATGATCACCCCGGCGATATAGACCCAGAGCAATAAGAACATCATGCTCCCCATCGTCCCATAGATGGCGTTGTAGTTGATGAGTTTTGGAACAATGTTGACGAAGAAAGCCTGTCCCACTTGGAGGAGGATGGCCACTAGCAGCGCTGGGATCCAGATCTGCACGAACCTGATCTTGTGACGCGGGGCGAGCATGAAAAGGATGGTGAAACAGTAAAAGAGCACCAAGGTGCCGCCGATATAACGGCTAAAATCCACGACGGCCAGCGCGTGGGCGACATCGAACATCGGGAAGTGCTCATTGATCATCCCCTCCAGTGAGTGCAAGAGACGCGCAACTCCCTGCAGGATCGCCGGGACGACCGTGCCGAGGAGGAGAGCGCCTGACATGGCGAGGATCATCAGCAGATTCTTCACCGGCATCTGCCACCAGGGGAGGCGGCGCGTTCCCCAAGCATGATTGATCGAGAGGACGAGCGAGTGAAAGAAACGCAAGGAGGCCCAGGTCAGGATCAAGATGGAGAAAATACTCACACTGCCGCGTGCTTTTTCCAGACCTTGCACCATGTTCCAGAGCAGCGTTTGCTGATCCTCCCCAATGGGAACGAAGCGGTGGATGGTTGCCGTGGCCGTGTCTCCAGGGAAGAAATAGGAACCGATGGTCAGCAGGAGCGCAACGAGTGGTACGAGCGAGAAAAGTGCGTAGTAGGCGAACGCCGCCGCATTCTCCCCGCCGCTAATCCGAGCGTAGATCGTCAAGGTTTCGCGGCTCAGTCGCCAGAGATGCCTCGATGCCAAGAAGAGTGAGAACTTCAGGTTTTTTCGTCCGTGTTTTTGCACGTGACCGTCTGCTGTCGTCATGGAGAGAGGAGTTGCTACGGACTCAGTCGTTCAATGATCCACTCCGTGCCTTCGGATGCATTGCCCCCGGCTGTGCGACGATAACGGAACCGATCGTGAAGCCTATTTGGCCTGCCCTGCCAGAATTCAATATGTTTAGGGGTGACCAGATAGCCGCTCCAGAACTCTGGCGTGGGAACTTCCGTTCCCTCAAAGCGCTTTTCCAATTCCACCGCCCGTTGATCCAGCGTCTCACGGTCGGGAAGGACACTGCTCTGACGCGAGGCCCAGGCGCCGATCCTGCTTCCTCGTGGCCGGCTTGCAAAGTACGCCTCCGTCTCGGATCGGGGAAGGAGCGAAGCGGTACCATTGATCTGGATCTGTCGTTCAAGTGGCTCCCAGTAGAAGAGCAGAGAGACGGAGTTGTTGGCGGCAATCTGGGAAGCCTTTCGGCTTCCTGTATTGGTGAAGAAACGGAATCCGGTCTCACCATATCCCTTCAGCAGGACGATGCGTGAGGTGACCTCCCCCTCCGGGGAGCAGGTGGAGAGAACCATGGCGGTCGATTCCAGAATGGCGGGGCAGGCCGCGGCCTCATCAAGCCAGGTATGAAATTGAACAAACGGATCTCGGGCCAAGTTGGCGCTCCGCAACTCGTCATGATGGTAGTCCCGCCGAAACGAGGCCACGTCAAGAAGGTCCGGGCGTTCGTTTTTTTCCATGATTTGATCATGCACGATGGAGAGGGAGGGAGGCACCCATAAAATTGCCCGCAAATTGCTTTTGACAGAAGAACGCGGGCAAAGCATTCTGATCGTCCGCTTTTTTCAGGAAAGCATCGTCGTGTCGCGTCCCTATGAAACGGACGCCGCGTCGGTTGGAGCTTTCAAGAAGTCTGCGGAATCGATCCGGCTCGTCCGGGTCTCTGTTCTTTCAACAACTTGGCCGGTCTTCGGACCGGACAGGCCCATGTAGCTCAGTTGGTAGAGCACGTCCTTGGTAAGGACGAGGTCACCGGTTCAATCCCGGTCATGGGCTCCAGAGGAACGAATCACCAAACAAAAAACAACCACCAGCACAACCCAACACTATGGCAAAAGAAGCCTTCAAACGCGAAAAAGATCACGTGAACATCGGTACGATCGGACACGTTGACCACGGCAAGACCACCCTCACCGCTGCCATCACCACCGTGTTGGCGAAGACCGGCAAAGCTCAGGCCCGCGCCTACGATCAGATCGATGCGGCTCCCGAGGAAAAGGCCCGCGGTATCACCATTTCCACCGCTCACGTCGAGTACGAGAGCGAGAAGCGCCACTACGCGCACGTCGACTGCCCGGGACACGCCGATTACGTCAAGAACATGATCACCGGTGCCGCCCAGATGGACGGAGCGATCCTCGTCGTCAGCGCCGCTGACGGTCCGATGCCTCAGACCCGTGAGCACATCCTGCTTGCCCGTCAGGTCGGCGTTCCTTCGCTGGTCGTTTTCATGAACAAGGTTGACCTTGTTGACGATCCAGAGCTTCTCGACCTCGTCGAGATGGAGGTCCGCGATCTTCTTAAGTCCTACGACTTCCCTGGTGACGAGATTCCCATCGTCAAGGGCAGCGCCAAGAAGGCCCTCGAGGGAGACCCCGAGCAGGAGAAGAACATCCTCGCCCTCATCGAGGCCGTCGATTCCTACATCCCGATGCCTGAGCGTCCGAAGGATCAGCCTTTCCTCCTCCCCGTTGAGGACGTGTTCAACATCGAAGGTCGTGGCACCGTTGCTACCGGCCGCGTCGAGCGTGGTATTCTCAAGAAGGGTGAGGAAGTCGAGATCGTTGGTCTCCGCGACACCCAGAAGACCACCGTCACCGATATCGAAATGTTCCGTAAGCTCCTCGACACCGCAGAGGCCGGCGACAACGTCGGAATTCTCCTCCGTGGCGTGAAGAAGGACGACATCGAGCGTGGCCAGGTCATCGCCAAGGTCGGTTCGATCAAGCCCCACAAGAAGTTCAAGGCCGAGATCTACGTCCTCAGCAAGGAGGAAGGCGGTCGCCACACCCCGTTCTTCACGAACTATCGTCCCCAGTTCTACTTCCGTACGACCGACGTCACGGGTTCCGTCAAGCTCCCCGAGGGAGTCGAGATGGTCATGCCCGGTGACAACGTCGCCATCGAGGTCGAACTCGGTAGCCCGATCGCTATGGAGAAGACAATCCGCTTTGCAATCCGCGAAGGTGGCCGTACCGTCGGTGCGGGTCGTGTCTCCGAGATCATCGAATAACACATCGCAAGAGCCTAGGCCAGTAGCTCAATTGGTAGAGTAGCGGTCTCCAAAACCGTTTGTTGGGGGTTCGAGTCCCTCCTGGCCTGCTCTGCATCCTTCGTTCATTTCCGCACATCCTTTTCCCGTCTTATGGCAAATAAATTTGGTTCCTACTTCGGTGAGGTGCGTGCGGAATTGGCGAAGGTCCAGTGGCCTTGGGACGACAGTGAGCGTGGGTTCCGCAAATACAAGGAGCTCTGGGATTCCACGTTGGTCGTTATCATCGCCATGCTTCTCGTCGGCGGTTACATCTCCTTTTTCGATTTCATCACCATCAATGTGGTCGGATTCCTGACCAAGCCCTAACCGGCACACCCCCAGTTTTTTTTACCCAATTATCCGATCATGGCATTAGCCCCGAAAGACCAGTGGTTCGTCGTTCACGTTCTCTCCGGACAGGAGAAGAAAGTCCACGACAATATCGTCAAGAGAATCCCCACCGAGGAACTCGGCGACCATGTCTTCGAGGTCTTGATCCCGACCGAGCGTGTCCAGGAGATCAAGCGCGGCAAGAAGACCGAGACGACGCGCAAGTTCTTCCCCGGTTACCTGATCGTCAACATGCATCTCCTTGATGAGAACAACGAACTCATCGACAAGACCTGGTACTTCATCAAGGACACCACGGGTGTCATCGGATTCGCGGGCACCAAGGATAAGCCCATCCCGATGCGCAAGAAAGAGGTCGATGGAATGCTCGCCCAGATGAAGGAGCGCGAGGACACCGTTTCCGCCAAGATCATTTACGAAGTCGGTGACAAAGTGAAGGTGGCCGATGGCCCCTTCCAGAACCAGCAGGGTATCGTCGAGGAAGTCGACCCCGAGCGCGGAAAACTCCGCGTCAGTGTCAGCATCTTCGGACGCGACACACCTGTGGAGTTGGAGTACTGGCAGGTCGAAAAAGCGTAGTGACTGGGGCTTTTGCCCTTGGACTGCGTTCTCATCTCTTGCGCTATTTCCATTTAGCGCTTCAGTCTTCGAGCCTTGTCCAAGGCCAAAATACCAGCGTCACTACCCACTGATGCGCCGCCCAAGACACGGCGTTCGCTCTTTCAAAAAAGCCCCTCTTCAGCAACGGAGCGGGGTTTTTTTTGTTGCCCCGGATGGATGGCTGCATCCCGTCCCTCAAACCTAGCAGCCCAATAGCCTAATAGTCTTCAGCCTAACAGCCTCCTTCCGTCCTACCTCGGCAGGTCAGAGAGCATCTTCTTGGCAAGGAGTAGGTCGCTGTAGGGAGTTCGCTTCCGCTGGTACTTACGCTCCAGTACATCAATCAGTGACTCGACATCGGCGGCTGGCGGCTTGGTCTTTTTATTATCGTAGTAGGTCCAGCGTTCTTCATCAGATCTCTTGCTCTGGAAGCGGAACAGACTGGCTTCCTTGATGACACGGATCTCCCGCTTCACCCCGTCTTCATCGCGAACCGTCCATTCATGGTTTCCTCTCATGGCTTGTGCTGATAGCTTCACTCGCGTGCGTTCGCTCGGGAAGATCTTTCTCTACCTTCTGCTCGTCTTAATCGTCGGGTCTCTTGCTGCACCCATTGCCTGGCATTTGATCCAGATGCTTCCGCCGGATCTTCTGCGAGGTCTTATCGGCACGTTGCAAGGGATGCCCTTCCATCGCTATCTTTCACGCAGTCTGCAGGTCGCTGCTATTATGCTGCTCTGGCCGCTACTTCGATCGCTTCGCGTTCGCTCCCTTGGAGAATTGGGTTTGTTTGGAAACACTCGTCCCATAAGGGATCTTGGAATCGGAATCTTTGCGGGTCTATTCTGTATTATCCTACTCGATACTGCATCACTTTACTCCGGAGCCTTTACTCCATTTCCTTGGTGGCGCCTGGCGTTGTTCGGGTCTTTTTTTCGGCTCCTTCTGACGGCGGTCATGGTTGCCATTTTGGAGGAGTTTCTCTTCCGGGGCATCCTCCTCGGATTTCTACGCCAAGTGACGACTCCAACATTGGCCATTATCTTTTCAGCAATCTTCTTTTCCGGGGTTCATTTTTTAAACCTTCCGGCGGTGGCTGCCGGAGATACTTCGCCTCTCTGGTACTCCGGCATTTCGCTTTTAGGATCCGTTGGAAGTTCTTTCCCTCCCTGGCCTGTTTTTGCTTGGGCATTCGCGACACTGCTAGCTGCGGGGATCATTCTTGGCTGGATGACGGTACGGACAGGATCACTCGTTGCGGCAATCGGACTCCATGGAAGCTGGATCCTTGGCCAACAGGCTTTCAATCTTTCCGCCTATTTTCAGGTAAAGCCCCCCGAGACGCTCCTTCCCTTCTTTGGCCCCCCTCAGTGCCATGGCATGGTTCCTGTGGGACTCATTCCAATGGGGGCGCTGATTCTCGCGGGCATCCTGGCTGGAATCCTGCTGAGGGAACGTCCCCGTCCGGTGCTTTATCCGCAGCGTCGTGACTGATTCTCTGCTCCTTAGGACCGGAACGTCAGTTATAAGGCCCCTGTTGAGCCTTCTTTATCCAGCTCATTGTGCTTCTTGTGGATGCAGCTTATTGAAGAAAGGGGAGGAGCGGATCAATCATGATCACTATCTCTGCAAAGAGTGCCGAGGTGGAGTCCTGCCGCCGACAGAACATCTATGCTCGATGTGTTCGCATCCGATGGTGGGTATGTCGTCATGTACCAACTGTGATGGTCGTCAATGGCATCTCACCAGTATTGTGGCTGCCTGCCGCTACGAGGGAGTCGGAGGGGAACTGATCAAGCGCTTCAAATATGGGCGGGATCGTACGCTAGCCCCAGTGCTTGGTGATCTCCTGATCAAGGCATTGAGCGATCACCGGATTGCAGGGAAAAAGTTCGATGCGATTGTTCCAGTACCACTTCATCCCTTGCGAGAGCGGGAGCGCGAATTCAATCAGTCCGCCCTTCTTGCGGCGAGGCTCGGAAGAGATCTCAAAGTACCTGTCAAAGATTTGTTGCATCGGACCAGGGATACGGCTCCCCAGGCTGGGCTTGATCGTGTCGGTAGGATGAAGAATCTGGAAGGAGCCTTCGAGGTGAGCAAGATGACCTGTGAAGGTCATTGCGTTCTTCTGGTTGACGATGTCACGACAACCGGGGCGACTCTCGACGCCTGCGCTGCTGTTCTCAGGGAAGCGGGAGTCGCGGAGGTATTTGCCATGGTGGTCGCGAGGGATTGATCCCCCATCAGGCTTCCCATCCACCGCTGATTTGTTGCAGAATTGTAACCCATGACCATTTTCAAAAAGCCGACGCTCAAGTTTTCGGGAAAAAATCGGCGAGAGATGCCCGAAGGTCTTTGGACCAAGTGCCCCGGATGTTCCGAGATGGTTCACCATCTCGCCGTTGAGGAGAATCTGCGCGTCTGCCCTAAGTGCGGCCATCATTTCGCCATGGGGGCTCATGAGAGGATCTCGACACTGGTTGACGAAGGAACCTTTGAAGAGACGGATGCCGCGATGTCGGCGGTTGATCCGCTCGGCTTCAAAGGTGTCGCCACCTACGAGGATCGTCTCAAGACCTATCGTGAAAAGACAGGACTCGTCGACGCCGTGATCACGGGGGCGGGGGACATGGGTGGACATTCCGTCGGACTGGCGGTGATGGATTTTTCGTTCCTGGCGGCCACCATGGGATCTGTTGTGGGTGAGAAGATCACCCGGATCATCGAGGCATCCACCAAGGCCAAGCGTCCGGTGATCATCGTCTGCGCCTCGGGCGGAGCCCGTATGTACGAGGGAATGCTTTCCCTCATGCAGATGGCCAAAACAAGCGGGGCCCTGGCCCGACACAGCGAGGCGGGGCTTCCCTATATCGCTGTCCTGACGAATCCCACTACCGCAGGCGTCATGGCCAGTTTTGCCACGCTCGGTGACATCGCGCTGGCGGAACCAAAGGCGATGATTGGATTTGCCGGTCCACGCGTGATTCGCGAGACAACGCATCAGGAGCTTCCCGAGGGATTCCAGACTGCCGAGTTCTTGCTTGAGCATGGCCTGATCGACGAGATCGTCCCTCGTGCCAAAATGCGTGAGACCATCATCACGATCATCGGGAACCTCATGGGAAAGTAGGGGGTGAGGGAATGCACTCCTGATATCAATCAGGCAAGGTGACCATTATTTCTCTCCCTCTGTTTCTGAGTTCTATATTCGAGATTCAGCCTGCGTTCTCTTTGGGCCGATCAGAACTTAATTTGGAACTCATGAACTCAGAAATCCGAAGAAGGCTTCATGATGGATTCATTATTTGAGGAACGTCCCCTTGATTGGCTTATGGCCACGCAGTCCCGAGGCGTGCATCCGGGGCTGCATCGGATGGAACGCCTGCTGGCGGCGCTAGGGAATCCCGAGAAGAGGCTGCGTTGCCTCCATGTGGCCGGAACCAATGGCAAGGGCTCCATCTGCGCTGTTGCCGAATCTCTCCTCCGGAGCATGGGGCTCCGCACCGGTCTCTACACGTCACCGCATCTGGTGCAATTCTCTGAACGGATCAGGATTAACGGGGAGAATGCTGCTGATGCCACGATCGATGAAGCAATCACACGGCTACGGAAGATCACAGAGTCATGGATTGAGGTGGATCAGCCCACCTTTTTCGAGTTGGTGACAGCCTTGGCTTTCGATCTCTTTGATCGTGAAGGGTGTGAGGTGGTGGTTGTGGAAACAGGCCTTGGTGGCCGCCTTGATGCCACCAACATGGCTCCCAAGATTGCTTGCGCGATAACACCCATTGCACTTGATCACTCGGAGTGGCTTGGGGAAACGCTTGCCGAGATCGCCCGGGAGAAGGCGGGGATCCTGCGGGAAGGAGTGCCCGCCGTCATTGCTCCTCAGGTGGACGAGTCAGCCGCGGCCTTGTCGGCTGTTGCAGAGAAGGTTGGCGCGCCTTGTGAGTGGGTTCAAGCACCGCTGCCTGTGGAAATTCCGCTCGGCCTTCACGGATCTCATCAGCGTTGGAATGCCGCGGTGGCTCTCGCGATGATCAGGGGGGCCGGATTCGATCCCTCACCCGAGGCGCTTGCAACCGGTTTGCGTGAGGTTTGCTGGCCCGGACGCTTCCAGCGGTTTGACTTTCACGGCGTGGAACTGATCCTGGATGGGGCTCATAATCTCCACGCCATCCGTCAGCTTGCGGTCACCTGGAGTGAGGTGTATGGAGAACGTCCCTTCCGGCTGATCTTCGGGGCGCTTGCGGATAAGGATCCCAAGGCGATGCTTTCCGAGTTAATGCCGATGGCCTCGCAGGTTTCACTCGTTCCGGTGGCCTCTCCGCGATCGCTCGACCCCTCGAAAATCGCTGATGGAGAGAGTGTCGCCGGTTGTTCACATCCCGTCCCCAAGGTCTATGGTTCACTTTTGGAGGCTCTGAAGGGTATTCAGCAGCATGATTCTGACTCGGAAGCCCCGATTCTACTGACCGGATCGCTCTTTCTGGTCGGGGAGGCTCTTTCCTTGCTTTCAGGCGAGGTCTTCCTGCCGCGCAGTCAGTAGGGGAGAGCCCCCCGAAGTGCCCAGAGGTGGGGCAATCTTTTTCCAAGGTTTAGTTATTCACAAAGCTTTCTTGTGCTTGCTGGGGGGATTCCGGGGCTCGAAAATCATTGTTCGAACCCCATTTTTTCGCCCCCTCAAAAGAGAAAAAAGAAAAAGAAGAAATATTTACAAATCTCGTTGACCCGATGTCGCTGTCTGACCTACAAATTGCGGTCGTCCGATCCACGATACACAACATATAGTGTTTTTATGGACCTTTTCCCAAAAACCCCTAAGCCTCTCCCTAAATCCATGGAACCACTCTCCGGCCAACTCTCCCTGAGCGGAGTCGACCCCCTTCAAGGTCGTGAATTCACCGTTCGCAAGCGCGATGGTCGTAGCGAGCCCTTCAATGAGGAGCGAATTCGCCTTGCCGTCGAAAGCGCCTTCAAGGCAGATCGGGATATTCCCAGCGACTATTCGCTCTCCCCAGAGGATCAGGCCGCGGCTCTTTCCGTGACATCCGCTGTCGTCCAGCGCCTCCTCAGTCGTGCCGCCCGTGGCGAAGAACTCGAGATCGAGCGTGTCCAGGATGCCGTGGAGGAGGCTCTCATGGTGCAGGGCCACGTCCAGGTGGCTCGCCGGTACATCATTTATCGTGAGGATCGCCGCAAGGCCCGTGCCCTGCGCGGAGACCGCGATCTTTCCGGTCATGTTCAGGCAGAGCTTCATGTCACCCTCCGTGACGGAAGCAAGGAGATCCTGGAGCCCCAGCGTATCCGCCGCACCCTGATCCGTGCCTGCCGCGGGTTTGAGGACCGCTGCGAGGCCCGTGAGATGGCCGATGAGACAATGAGGAGTCTTTACGACGGTGTCCGCATCGATGAGATCGAGAAGGCGATGATCTTCGCCGCCAAGTCCCGCATCGAGCAGGATCCTGCCTACGGCTACGTCACCGCGCGCCTCCTTCTCAATGTGATCTACGGCGAGACGCTTCCCGGATTCGAACACTACCACGATGTCACCGTTGCCCACGCGACACGGTTCAAGGCCTACCTCGAGGAGGGGATCGCTGCTGGCCGTCTCGCCCCCGCGCTTCTGGAGTTTGATTTGGAGAAGATCGCCGCCGCCCTCAGGCCCGAGCGTGACCTCCTGTTCAATTACATGGGACTGCAGACCATCTATGATCGCTACCTGATCCACATCGGTGGTCGCCGTATCGAGTCGCCCCAGTTCTTCTGGATGCGCGTCTGCCTTGGCCTCGCGCTCAATGAGGGGAGCCAGAAGAACGAGCGGGCCATCGAGTTCTACGAACTCCTCTCGAGCTTCCTCTTCACCTCCTCCACGCCGACCCTCTTCAATAGCGGCACCCTGCATCCGCAGCTCAGCTCCTGCTACTTGACGACGGTCATGGACGACCTCGACCATATTTTCAAGTGCATCAGCGACGATGCCAAGCTCTCCAAGTGGGCAGGCGGCCTCGGTAACGACTGGACCAACGTCCGCGCCACCGGCTCACTCATTAAGGGCACCAATGGCGAGAGCCAAGGGGTCATTCCTTTCCTCAAGGTGGCCAACGACACCGCCGTCGCCGTCAACCAGGGCGGCAAGCGCAAGGGGGCGATGTGCGCCTACCTTGAGACCTGGCACCTCGATATCGAGGACTTCCTCGAGCTTCGCAAGAACGTGGGCGATGAACGCCGCCGCACCCACGACATGAATACAGCCAACTGGATTCCCGACCTCTTCATGAAGCGGGTCAAGGAGAACGGCCAGTGGACCCTCTTCAGTCCAAGCGATGTCTCCGACCTGCACGACCTCTACGGCCGCGCCTTCGAGGAGCGCTACTGCGAGTACGAGGCGATGGCGGATCGCGGCGAGATCGCCCTCTTCAAGCGGGTCGAGGCAGCCGTCATCTGGCGCAAGATCCTCTCCATGGTGTTCGAGACAGGCCATCCTTGGATCACCTTCAAGGATCCCTCCAACCTCCGTTCACCACAGGATCACCAGGGTGTCGTCCATAGCTCCAACCTCTGCACCGAGATTCTCCTGAATACTTCCGCCGAGGAGACCGCCGTCTGCAACCTTGGCTCCATCGGGCTTCCCCTTCATGTCACTGAGAACGGTCTTGATCTGGCCCTTCTGGAGAAGACCATCCGGACCGCCATGCGGATGCTCGATAACGTCATCGACATCAACTACTACCCGACCCCCGAGGCCAAGAACGCGAACCTCCGTCACCGCCCCGTCGGACTCGGGCTCATGGGATTCCAAGACGCCCTTTACAAGCTCAAGATCAGCTACGCGAGCAACGAGGCCGTCACCTTTGCCGACACCAGCATGGAGGCGATCTCCTACTTCGCCATCCTGGCCTCCACGGAGCTTGCCGCCGAGCGCGGTGCCTACGAGAGCTACAAGGGATCGAAGTGGGATCGCGGTCTTCTGCCGATCGACACCATCGACCTCCTCGAGCAGGAGCGTGGGATGCCCGTGAGCATGGATCGTACTTCCACTCTAGATTGGAATGTCATCCGCGCCGCCGTCCGGAAGCATGGCATGCGCAACAGCAACACCATGGCAATCGCCCCGACCGCCACGATCTCCAACATCACCGGTGTCTCCCAGTCGATCGAGCCAACCTTCAAGAACCTCTTTGCCAAGGGCAATCTGAGCGGTGACTTCACCGTCATCAACAGCTACCTCGTCGAGGATCTCAAGGCGCTCGGTATCTGGGATCGCAAGATGCTCGAGGAGCTCAAGTACAAGGATGGCTCCATCCTCGGTATCGACCGCATTCCCGAGAATATCCGCGAGATCTACCGCACTGCTTTCGAGGTCGAGCCGGGCTGGTACATCGAGTGTGCGAGTCGCCGCCAGAAGTGGATCGACATGGGTCAGTCCCTGAATCTCTACATCGCCGCCCCGAGTGGAAAGAGACTCAACGACATGTATCTCCACGCCTGGGAGTCTGGTCTTAAGACCACCTACTACCTGCGTGCCACGGCCGCCTCCACGGTCGAGCAGAGTACCAGTCAGGCCCGTCCGAACTGGGTCAACCAGCCGAAGGCAAAGCAAAAGGAATTCACCCCCGAGCAGGCAGCTGCCTGTAGCATCGAGGCGATGCGCAACGGCGGCGAGTGCGAAGCCTGCCAATAAGCATCACTTCCAAGATTCCCCACCCCAACCCGTCGTATCAACCCAACACCACCACCAACGCTGGAATAAACGACAGTCCTCCTGTAACCTTAACCTACTAAAACACCATGTCCTGCTGCTCCTCCTCCGATAGACCCGCCACCTTCCACGACCTCACCAAGCGGATCGATCCCGATCAGAAACGCCTGGTGAACTGCAAGCAGGTCGATGTGAATCAACTCATGCCCCTGAAGTACACCTGGGCCTGGGATTATTACACCAAGGGATGCGCCAACCACTGGATGCCGAATGAGATCCCGATGCAGCGCGACATCGAGCTCTGGAAGTCCAATAAGCTCACTGCCGAGGAGCGTCAGGTCATCATGCGGAATCTTGGTTTCTTCAGCACGGCGGAGAGCCTTGTGGGGAACAACATCGTGCTCGCGATCTTCAAGCACGTCACCAACCCCGAGGCCCGTCAGTACATGCTGCGTCAGGCTTTCGAAGAGGCGATCCACACCCACACCTTCCAGTACATCGTCGAGAGCCTCTCGCTTGATCAGCGCGAGATCTTCAACATGTACCATGAGGTCAACTCCATCCACGACAAGGATGCCTTCGAGATGACCCTCACTGCCTCCATTATGGAGGAGGGCTTCTCCACCGACACCACCGAGGGTCTTCAGAAGTTCATCAAGAATCTTGTCGGCTTCTACGTCATCATGGAGGGAATCTTCTTCTATAGCGGTTTCGTGATGCTCCTCTCCTTCAAGCGCCAGAACAAGATGGTCGGCATCGGCCAGCAGTTCGAGTACATCATGCGCGACGAGTCGATCCACCTGAACTTCGGTATCGATCTCATCAACGGCATCCGCGAGGAGAATCCCGAGGCTTGGACTCCGGAGCTCGAGGCCGAGGTCCGCGCCATGATCCTCAAAGCCGTGGAGCTTGAGATCGCCTACGCTCAGGACTGCATGCCCCGCGGTATCCTCGGACTGAATGCCGGACTTTTCCGCGAGTATGTCCAGTACATCGCCGATCGTCGCTTCGACCGCCTTCACATGCCCCAGGAATTCGGTAGTCAGAATCCCTTCCCATGGATGAGCGAGGTGGCCGACCTCTCCAAGGAAGCCAACTTCTTCGAGACCAAGGTGACGGCGTATCAGAACGCCGGCGCTCTCGAGTGGTAATTTGACTTGGGCTTTTGTCCCTGGGCGTTGTTCTCATCCCTAGCGCTATATCAACGATAGCGCTTTGGTCTTCGGGCTTGGCCCAAGAACAAAATCCACGGCTTCAAAGCTGATTTTTCAATAGGATTTCCTCCCCGAGACCCCGTGGTTTTGCCATGGGGAAATCCACCCAGAGGCAGCCCGCAATCGTAAGATTGTGGGCTGTTCCTTTGAGGTTCTCAGATACAAGGGCGCCACCGCTTACTGGGAAGGAAATGGAATGGGCAATCCTTGCGGAAATACTGATATTCAGTAATACTGCAAATATGACAAAGACCATTTCAGTCAGTGAACGGGGTACGCTTACCTTGCCTAAAGAAGCTAGAAAGAGCCTTGGTATCCCCCAGGGAGGGCAATTGATTGTCGAGATGGACGAAGAGGGAGCTGTCACCCTACGGGCGGGGGCGCTCATGCCACTGGAAATCTATTCCAAGGCAAGGCTTGCGGAGTTTCAGCAGATGAATGAGGTGCCACTTGCCGGGAGGAAACTCCGCTGGAGTAAGAAACGGTGAGAGTCTTCCTTGATGCGAATATTCTCTTCTCCGCCTCTCTACCCAAGAGTCATCTCGCTCTCTTTCTGGAGGGATTGGCAGAGCAAGCCGATCTGTTGAGTAATCTCTATGCGTGCGAAGAAGCCGCAAGAAATCTGACAGCCAAGTTTCCGAAGAGCCTACCTGCTTTTCAAAAGCTCTGCCGAGTGATCGAACTCGTTCCCATGGGGATCTTCGATCCCGGGGTGGAGATTGCGGTGAAGGATCAGCCCATTCTCTGCGGAGCCATTGCTGCTGAGGCAGATTATCTTCTGACAGGAGATAAAAAGGACTTCGGCCATCTCTTCGGAAGGTGCGTAAGTGGAGTTACCGTGGTCAGCGTGGAGCTTCTGCTGAGAGAACTGGTTGATCAGGGAATGCTGAAGGAACCTTAGAGAATCAATTCCAACTAGGAATCAGCCACTTCCTTTCATCCCGTTGATCTCTTTCATCCCTGTGAAATTCATTCCATTTTTTCTTATCTTTGGAGGGGTTCTTTGCATCGCCCAAGAGCCCAAGGAAATAACCATCTCGATCGACACCAACCACTCGATCGGGAGCTTTGATCCCCGTCACGCCTTCGGTGCTGGAATCGATGGGCATGAGCAGGGAGATTGCCAGAGGATGCTTTCGCCGGAGAATGTGAAGCGGATGCTGGGTGCCGGATTGGGCCCGGTTTCTTACCGCCTGCGGACCGAGCTGGGTGTCGAGGCTTGGCATTGGAATCCCAGGGGAGTCTGGAGTGATTCGGTTCATCATCAAGGTTACTGGACCTCGGATTCCAAGCCCGATCCGAATCATCCCATCCTGCTTTCCTACGGCTACAGACTGCCACGGCGTGGCGACACGCTGGATGAGGCGAATGATGACGGCTACTCGCGGCTCGACGATGGCGATCCGAAGACCTTCTGGAAGAGCAATCCTTACCTCTGCAAGCCTTTCACCGGTGAACCGGATTCACGCCATCCCCAGTGGGTGGTACTTGATTTCGGAAAGCCTGTGCCGATCAATGCGGTCGATATCCTCTGGGGGGAACCCTATGCGAAGCGGTTTCAAGTCGAGTATGCAACCAAGGGGCGAACCTATTACGGTGGCCATCCTTGGAATGTCTGGCATCGATTTGACGGTGGCTCGGTGAGCAAGGGTAGGGGAGGGGAGCAGTTCCTGAAGTTCGGCCGCTCGGTTCGTGCCCGCTATCTTCGGATCTGGATGACGGAGAGTTCGGGGACTGCGCTCCCCGGAGCAACCGATCCCCGCGATGCCATGGGGTATGCGATCCGTGAGATCAGGGCGGGGGAGGCAGGTAAGCTTGATTTCGATGATCATGTCCTCCACCGACCAGACAAGACGCAGACCCTCTGCTATGTCTCCTCCACCGATCCATGGCATCGAGCCTGCGATCGGGATCCCAAGACTGAACAACCCGGGATCGACCTGTTGGCCCGATGCGGCATCACCCGGGGGCTACCCCTCATGATGGCGCTCCCGGTACTTTATGATACTCCGGAGAACGCGGTGGAACTAGCTGCCTATCTGAAGCGCTCGGGCATTCCAGTCAGTCGTTACGAACTGGGTGAGGAGCCCGATGGTCAGCGGATTGATCCTAAGGATTTCGGGGCACTCTATGCCCAGGTCAGCCGGGGGGTGAGAAAAGTCGTGCCCGATGCCATGATGGGTGGTCCCAGCTTTGTGACGCTCGATGTGGAGCCGGGTGATGACCAGACCTACCGCTTTGACAAGCGCTGGTGGATCCGGGATTTCCTGAGTGAGCTCAAGCATAGGAACCAGTTGCGCGACTTTCGCTTCCTCTCCTTCGAGTGGTATCCCTTCGATGAAGTAGATGGGATAGAGTCTCAACAGCATCCCAAGGCTTCTGGGATGCTCGGGCGTACCATGCGCTCCTTGCGTCACTTTCACCTCCCCATCGTGATTGGGGAATACAACTACTCGGTCTTCCCTTGCCGTCAGGAGGTCGATCTGGCCGGTGCATTCCTCAATGCCGAGACTGCTGCCCAGTTTCTTTGCGGGGGAGGGGATGCCGCTTTCTACTATGGCTACGAACCAAATAAGCTCGATGGCAGTAGTGGCTCCTGGGGAAATCAGCTCATGCTCTTGGAGCGTAAGGGCGGAACGGTGCCCGTGGCCACCTACCAAGCGCTGTGTTTGATGAATCATCAGTGGCTAAATTCCAGCGGTGGAGTGCACGTCATCCTTCCGGTGCAGATACATAAGAACGGAGGCGGCTTACTCAGCGCCTTCGCAGTGAAAAGTCCCGATGGAGAAATCTCCCTACTGGTGATCAACAAGGATGCAAAGCATCCGGCAACGATTTCCATCAAAGGAAATGCCCGTGGGTTTCATACGCTCACCAGCTATTCCTCCGCACAGTATTCTTGGCATGCCGATGGGGCAAACGGACATCCTTCCCATAATCTGCCTCCCTCAACCAGGGCTCTCCCGTCCGATCAACCGATCACTATTCCACCTGGGTCTCTGTCCGTCTTGAGGTGAATGGAGCCGATGCTCCCAATGTTGTTTGGCTGATTACCTAACAGTCTAAAAGACTTCAGCCTAATGGACTCGCATTGATTCAGCGCAGAAATGTCCAACTGATCACTCCTGCCGCGCCCATCATCAGGACAGGGTTAATCTTGGTGAAGAGCATCAGGGCGAGGGCCACCAACCCCATGAGTGCCGTCGGCACCGAGTGAATCGAGGTCTTCGCGATGATCCAGGTCGCAGCGAGGATCAGGCCGGTGGAGACCGGCATCATGGCGCGCTCCACGGTATGCCGCCATGGGGACTCCTTCCACTCGTCCCAGAACTTGCTGACGACAAAGACCAGAATCGAGCTCGGCAGGAACATCGCGATTGTTGCGATCAGTGCACCTAGGAGGGCGACGGCCGTGCCGTAGGGGAGGCAGGCCTTCAGGCCGACCAACGAGACCACCATCATCGAGGGGCCGGGAGCGGCCATGCTGATCGAGAAGAGATCGACGAACTGCTGGTTGCTCATCCAGTGATACTCCCCGACCGAGGCCTGATGCATCGAGGGGAGCACCACCTTCCCTCCACCGAAGGCTGAGATCGAGAGTGCCGAAAAGAGGCCGGCCAGTTGGAGGAGGGTCTTGATCATGGTTTAGTGCTTTCTACCGCCCCCTCTTGCACGGGACGGGGACGATGCCACCAGATGGCCAGCGGTGCCATGATCAGGATCACATAAGGGACATGGAGATGAGCGAAGCGGACGAGCGCAAAAGTGAGCAGAATCAGGACGATGTCGAAGACCCCTCGGATGGCCTTCTGACCCGCCTCAAAAACCATACTGGCCATCAGTCCGCAGGCGGTGGCCGTGATTCCGGCGAGTACGGCCCGTGTGTCGGTGGTTTTACCCGCATGGAAGTAGAGAAATCCAAGGATGCAAACCAGAATAAAGGGGGGTATCAGGATCGATGTGAGGGCCACCACTGCACCGAGGGGGCCGCGTAAATGATTGCCGATATAGATTGAGAGGCCGGCCACATTCGCTCCCGGCAGGATCTGGACAAGGGCGAGTCCCGGCAGGAACTCCTCGTCGGTCAGCCACTGCTTCTGGCCCACGACCAGCCTGCGGATGTAGGCGGTCAGCCCCCCCCCGAAGCTTGTGATTCCGATGAATCCGAAGAGACCGGCAATCTCGATCAGAGAAACCCGCTTTCGGGGTCTTCCCTGATCGTTAGGATTTGGGGCTTCCCCCGGCATTGCCTTCCTTCTGCTCGGCCAGCACCTTGGCCGCGTGCTTTTCGCGATCGGCCTGGATGCCGGCGTCGGTGAGGTCCATTCTCTTGGAGGTCTCCCAGTCCGACTCGAAGATCTTCACCAGACGCTTGATCAGGTCGGGATCGCTGAAACGGATGCCGAGCTCGCGGCGCTCGTTGAAGCACTTCGGATAGATATTGAAGGAGCTCAGGAGCGCACGGTGCTTGTCGGCCAGGATCAGCTTTGCATGGAGGTGGATGCCATGGAGCTTGTGGACATTGATTCCGAGATCCTCGAGCAGGCGGAGTCCCGCGACCCCCTCCAGGATGTAGAAGTCCCGTAGCGAATGCACCGGAAGGGCCGTGGCATGCACCTTCACATCGCGTTTCATCTTCGCACGGACGAGGGCCTCGATCACCGGCGTGTCGACATACTTTTCATGCTGGATGTAGAGCGACTTCTCCGCTCCATCGATGAAATTGATCACCTCCTGGCGGGAGCGACCGACGCTCCAGATCAGGTTCGAGACCGCCGGCGGGACGAAATCCTCGCGGTTCCAATCCGCCTCGAAGCAACCCGCCACCTCCGCGACCTCCTCGGGATCGTTCGTCACCAGACCATAGTCGCGGGTCAGCCCGAAGTACTTCGGGGCCCAGTTCAGCGACATGATGAAGGCCTGTTTGCCATCGACGACCATCGACTTCTCATGGGTGATCGGATACTTGGGGTTGGTCTCCTTCACATTCACCTTCGCGTTCTTGAAGAGCTCGAACGCCTCGTCATTGTCATGTTCCCCGGTGAATCGGGAGGGGTTGAGCATCACGCGGACCTTCACGCCGCGCTTGTGGGCCGCGATCACCGCCTCGATCAGGACGGGATCCGTGAACTGGAACATCTTGATGTCGAGCGAGTGCTTGGCGGTCTCGATGGTGCCGAGGATCGGGGCGATCCCGTCATCAGGTTGAACGATCAGGCTGTGAACGGCGTCTTGGAACATGACTCTGATTTGAGCGGATTCAGAATCCGTGTCAATCAGACATCCTGGATCATGAACCCCTCGTTCAGAAGTCTTCTGAAGGCGACAAGGAACCGTTTCCGGCATAGGGGGGGCTCTCGGATTGTGACAAACTTGTGACATTAAAGGTCATGACGATTTCAGGGTCATTGGGCATAGTCGCCACAGTTTCGCACCAGCGGAACGGATTGTTCTACCTGCAAACCCTGATTCCATAAGCTTCCAGAGCCTGTCGGTGTGATTCACACCGTCTCCCTCGGAAAACAAAAATCAGAAGTACCGGGCCGAACAGAAAGCAACCGCCTGTCAAAAAAACCTTCAACCCCAATCCAGCAACCAATCCGAAGAGGATCGCATCACCAAAGCAGCGAGACTCTTCACCCGTCAGTCCAAACACAAACAACTGTCAGTCCTAATCAACCAAACCCAAACCCAACAAAATGAAAAAAACCATGCTAGTAGCCGCTCTTGCGGCCCTTGCGATCGGTTCGGCTCAAGCCGAAGTGATCTACATCACCGGTTCCACGGCCTTCCGTGCCGCTGCGAATTGTGCCATCGATGCCTACGTGAATACCCAGAACGGTTCCAACACGCTTGGTTCCTGCGTACAGGCAAGCACTGCATCTGCAGTCAGCACTGCTTCTGGATTGGGTGGCGCATCGGCCGTCCTCTGGAAATTGAACAACGGCAACTACATCTCGGCCTACTGGTTCGGATCCGAAGCCGGTGTGCAGTCGATCGCGGGACCGATCTCAGCCACTTCAAGTAACTCCTCGGTGACCAACACCATCCTGTACACCAATGCAGTCAAGCCAACAGTGGCTACGATTGCCCAGGGTGTGGCCGGTACGCCAACTTGCGTGTACACCAATACACCAGTCGCAACCTATGTGGTAGGCTCTACCTCCAGCAAGCAGACTAACAGTGGAATCGTCAGCACGATCTGGACGGTTACTAAGACTTCGCTCTTCGCCACTGGCACACAGCCCGCTGTTCTGCCATTCCTGAGCACGAATGCTTCCAGTAACAACATCTCCACCACGGGTGTGACGATCGGTGCAGCGTACGCAGGCACCCTTTCGGGTAATTGGACCCAGGCTGTTGCTCACGTTGCCTTCGCCGACAACTACCAGAGCTCCTCAGCGTTCTCTGCAGGTGCCCGTGTTGCTTTCAACATTTGCAGCAACAACGTCTGCACGAATGCCATCACCAACACCGTGACCAACTCCTATGTCGCAGCTCTTAGTGACTATCAGGTCGCTGCGATCGGATTCTCATGGCTTGCAACTCCCGGATCGGGAATTACCTCCCTCTCCAAGACCCAGGCTACTCACCTTCTCACGAATGGTGCCATCAACGCCTATGAGCTGAATGGTCGGCTCTCCGACACCAACGGAATCTTCGTTGCCGTTGGCCGTAACACCGACTCCGGAACCCGTGTCAATGCGATGGCCCAATCAGGTCTTGGCTACAACCCCGGCTTCAATCCAACCAATGGTATTGTGACCAACACCGCGAAGCAGTGGCTTGTGATCGACACGAACACGACCTACACCATGTTCGACGGGGTTTCGATCATCACCAACTCCAGCACGACGAAGGCACTTGTGACCACATACCCTCAGGAAGTGGTCGACGGTATCCTTGATGCCGCCGGAACCGGTGGACGCTCCTCTGGTGGTGATGTCTGTGCCAAGATGATCGCTGTTCCTGCCAATCGCCTCCCGACCAACAGCGTTGGTGGTAGCACCTACGTCATCGGCTACGCAAGTTGGAATGATGCAGTTGCCAAGGGAGTGCTCACGGGTGCCATCACGCCAGTAGCCTACACAGGAACGGGAACCAAGCCCTTCCAGTGCGACAATGAGTCGATCAAGGCGGGAAACTATCCCTTCTACACCATTGAGCACCTGCTTGTGGCTCCGTCCGCATCCAGCGCTGCCCAGAGCGCAGCTGCAACCATCGCCTCGAACCTCCGCGCCTATAGCACCGCGACACTCCAGTCGACCTATGGTCTCTATGGAATTGTCGGTTTCGGGGACAGCACCAATGGTGTCGCCGGTCCTAGCAACCTTGATGGTTACAACATCACCCAGTGCATCAGCCGCGCTGCCGGTGTTGACGCAGGTACGGTCACGAAGGTCTCTGGTGGACCTGCTGCGACTGCCGCCGCGAGCACCACGCTCATCAACTACTAAGAGTAGCTAAAATTACGAATCCCCCGGGTGACCGGGGGTTCGCAAAATCTGAACAGGCCGGCAGGTAAACTGCCGGCCTGTTTCATTGTAGACGCGCTCGATG
Source organism: uncultured Spartobacteria bacterium (assembly GCA_903868795.1). Lineage (GTDB taxonomy): Bacteria > Verrucomicrobiota > Verrucomicrobiia > Chthoniobacterales > UBA6821 > UBA6821. Next base: position 35,079 of record CAIPWR010000056.1, read on the forward strand.
TTCCAAAATCAGTGATTAACGCGGAAGATGAGTGAGTGGAGTTTTCCGTGAAAGGATCTATCATCAGAATGAAATGCTAGTTGCTCCTACGCATCGAAACAGACAACTCCCATGACCAGAATACGATGGCACATCGGCTTAGCCTTCATCGGGGTTATGATTATTTCCGTGAACCTGATCCATCTCTGGATGCAGGAACAGGGGCATCCGGACTCCGATGTGATGATGCCTGCGACGGTAAAGAGCTGCCCTGCATCGCCGCAGAAGGTTGTCTCTGGAACTCCTATGGGAGGGATTGAACCATCCCTGCCGAGCCCCGATCCAAGCGTAAAAAACCATTCGCTTGAATCGCCCTCTTCCTCCCCCTCCTTTTTTTCAATGCCACCAGTGGCTTCCACGCAAAGCTCTGGAAAATTTGCCTCCTCGAAGCCCTCTCCGCTGATGGAGGAGGTGATCGAGATTCAGGAACCAGCCCCGACTCCTGAGCCGATCACCATCCCTGCCGCCCTCGGTAATCCCGTTGTGAGGGCCAATCTCTCACCCGAGCAACAGTCAATGCTCGATCATGCGGCCTCGAATTTCAACGCTGCGATTCAGAACAGCGGCATGAGTCCCTACGCACCCGGATATGCCGATCTCTGGCGTCAGGCGACCATGAATGCCGATGATGCCTTTCGCTCCAAGTACGGGGATGCCACACTCAATGCCCTCAAGGGGATCCCGGAGACTCAACCGACACCCGAGCCGACACCGACTCCCCTGAGTCCCGAGGATGACGCCTATCGGTCGCGCTATGGCGATGATGCCCTGCTCTTCAAGCAAGCCGAGGATCAGGAAAAAAAAGCAACTGGGAAGTAGATGGTTTGTACAAGAAGGTATTATCCCAGATCTTGCGATAGCGGGGAGTGAACAGAATTGAAACTCTCACCTGAAAGGAGAGCCTCTGCCGAGTTAAAATGTGAAAGCGTTAGAACGTTAAAAAGTGGAAAATGTCTCAGAGAGCGCCTCTTACGGGTCTTACACTTGTATCCTTGTAATCCATCCCCCCATTCTCGTCGACGTCTCTTTTTGCAAATTTGGGGTTAAAAACACTTTGATCCATTCTATTTGTCGAGTTGCTGGAGAATTCTAAAGAGAGTTGGAACAGCAATACGCATAAGAAATCACTAGCGTCCGGTTATAAGTCCCACAGCATCAATTGGTTATTTTTTTGAGGCATATAAGATTTGAGGTCTTCTTCTGTAAGTAGTTCATGGATAGGCACCTTCTCAAACGGATGAACACTCAAAAGCTGGAAGGTTC
>CAIPWR010000057.1 GCA_903868795.1 uncultured Spartobacteria bacterium
ACTGGAAATATCCGGGTAGAGCAACTCGAGTCCGCCTATAGCAAAGGAAAGACGAAAGCTGTCATGATCGCCCATGCTTTGGGTAATCCGTTCGATGTCGCCTCCGTCCTCGAGTTTTGCAAAAAGCACGATCTCTGGCTTATTGAGGACAACTGCGATGCTCTTGGTTGCACCTATTCGATGCCGATCGAAAAGGCAAAGGCTCTTGGAATCACAGAAAACTCTCCCGGCATCGATGAGAATGGAACGCACATCACCCGTTACACGGGAACTTGGGGCGATATTTCCACCCAGTCTTTCTATCCTCCTCATCACCTCACGATGGGAGAGGGGGGTGCTGTGAATATTGTCTCCCGACCTCCACTGAAAACCTATGCGGAAAGCTTCCGTGACTGGGGACGCGACTGCTGGTGCCCCTCGGGCAAGGATGACACCTGTGGGAAGCGCTTTGGCTGGAACCTCGGGGAACTTCCTCCCGGTTACGACCACAAATACACCTACAGTCACCTTGGGTATAACCTGAAGCCTCTAGATCCCCAGGCGGCGATTGGTCGTAAGCAACTCCTCAAACTTCCTGCGTTCATCAAAGCCAGAGCGGAAAACTGGGAATATCTCCGGGCTGGGCTAGCTGATTTGGAAGATGTTTTTGAGTTCAGTCTGCCGACGCATTCCACCGCTTGGAGTCCCGGGAGTGGATTTGCTTGGGATGGCACGGGATGCATTACGGATTGTTCATGGTTCGGATTCATGCTCCGTGTGAAACCCTCCTCAACTTTCAAACACACCGATCTGGCCCGACATCTGGATGAGAAGAAAATCGGCAACCGGATGTTCTTTGGAGGCAATCTCCTCCGCCAACCTGTCTTTGTCCAACTTCGCAAAGATCGTCCTGATTCTTTCCGTGTGGTTGGCGAAATGATCGGCGCCGATGCCATCATGAACCAGGCACTCTTCCTTGGGACCTATCCAGGACTTACCAAGGAGATGATGGATTACGAGATTGAGACCATTCGGGCCTTCGTGAGGAGCCAAAAAGAAAACTGATTCACCATGGAGGGCATAGAGAACATGGAGAAGAAAGCGGGATACCTTTCCTTCATCCCTTCATGTGCTTCATGGTAAACAACTCCTGATCCCATGCCTTTTCCCCCACTCCCCAAGGAAGACCTCGAGCATGTGCTGGAGCATACCCGTCCGCTCTGGGAGCAACTTCGTGTTAATCGGATCTTTGTTACGGGTGCCACGGGTTTCTTTGGGATCTGGCTGCTCGAGACCTTTGCCCATGCCAACCGGGAACTCGGCTTGGGCTCGGAATTGGTAGGCCTCTCCCGTAATCCTGAGGCGTTTTGCTCTAGGGTTCCGCATCTTGCGCGAGAATCATCGATCACCTTGCATCAGGGAGATGTCAGGGATTTCAAGTTCCCCGAGGGGTCCTTTTCGCACGTCGTCCATGCGGGTACCACCTCCAGTGCACCGGTCCCTCCCGCCGAGATGTTGGACACGATCATCAAGGGTACTCAACGCACTCTGGATTTTGCGGTTGCTTCAGGTGCAAAGCGCTTCCTCTTTGTCAGTTCCGGGGCCGTCTATGGCAAACAACCACTTGAGTTGACACACATCCCCGAGACCTACAACGGATCGCCTGATCCTATGGATCCCAGCTCTGCTTACGGGGAGGGAAAGCGTGTTGGTGAACTCCTCTGCGCTCTGACCCATCAGGAGCATGGCCTTGAGACGACGATCGCCCGGTGCTTCGCTTTTGTCGGCCCCCACCTTCCTCTCGATGCTCACTTTGCAATCGGCAATTTCATCCGGGATGCTATGAAGGGAGATCCTATCACGGTAAAGAACGGCGCCCCATACCGTTCCTACCTTTATGCAGCGGATCTGGCCATCTGGCTATGGACCATCCTCTTTAAGGGAGAGGCCTGCCATCCCTACAATGTGGGCTCTGATCAGGAGATCACGATTTCTGACCTTGCCCAAATCGTGGCATCAACGCTTGGGGGATCTGTGATGGATGCAGCTTTTACTCCCAACTTCAACTCTGCACCCTCCCGGTATGTGCCATCCGCGGATCGGGCGCGATCGGAGTTGGGGCTGCAGCCCCTTGTCCCTTTGGAGACTGCCATTCGGAAGGTTGCCGAGTTTGCCCTGAAAGCATCATTTTGATGGTTGAATAATACATAAAAACATATTATTCTGCAAACCATGTATCTCAAAAGAGAGGCTGAACAGATTGTGGCTCCTCTTCTTGCGGGGGATAAAGTCACCATCATTCTCGGTGCACGACAAGTCGGCAAGACGACCTTGGTACGGCATGTCCTAGCCGGTCATTCACCCCTGATCCTTAATTTCGATGTCGATGTGGACAAGACGCGTTTTAAGGCGGCCTCCACTCTTTCTCCCGAAGAAGGAATTCGTTCCCTTGGAAACCCACCGGTCCTGGTAATTGATGAGGCACAGCGACTTCCCGACACCTCTCGCATCATCAAAGGGTGGCATGATGCCGGGCTTCCCGCGAAATTCCTACTCTTGGGATCCTCCTCCCTCGATTTGCTGGATCAGGCGGCGGAGAGTCTCACCGGTCGCAACAGAAAGCTCGTACTCACACCGATGCTCTTCTCGGAGACGATCGGAAACCAAGCGTGGGTGCAGAATGACACCCCCCACGACCATCTTTGCAAGAACTTCAGGCCGCAGTTGATGGCGCTTCTGATGCAGCGGATGGCCTATGGCAGTTACCCTGAGGTGGTGACCAGTGCGGATCCTGTTCCTTTTCTGCGCGAACTCAGCTCTGACTACCTTTGGAAAGACATCCTCCAATCCGGACTGATCAAAACGCCGGATCTCATCAGGCGTCTTCTGGTTCTGCTCGCTCATCAGGCGGGGTCGGAGGTCTCGGTCAACGAATTGGCAACCAAGCTTCAGATGGCGAGAGCGACGATTGAGCGTTATCTGGATCTGCTGGAACAGACATTTGTCATCTTCAGGCTCCCGGCGTTCAGCACCAATCCACGCAAAGAAATCACCAAGAGCCATAAAATCTTCTTTTGGGACACCGGCATCCGCAACGCCCTGATTAATGCTTTCTCCACTGAGGAAATGCGCCCTGATCTCGGATCCTTGTGGGAGAACTGGGTCATTGCCGAAGTATTCAAGCGCAATGCCCTCTTGGGGTTCCCTGCGGAATTGTTTTTCTGGCGAACCCGATCTCAATCGGAGGTCGACCTAGTCGTGAGGCAGGGCAGCAGTCTGCAGGCCTTTGAAATCAAATGGTCTCCCTCCGGGAGAATTTCCGGCAGGGCATTCCGCGATGCCTACGATACAGAGGTTCAGTCGATCCACTCGGCTAACCCCTTTGTAGCTGATATCATACGGAGACCAGGATGACCCGAGCTATGACAAGATTTCTGCGCTATTCCCCCGATCTCGCGATCTGGCTCTGGACCATTCTCTTTAAAGGGCCGGCCTTTCATCCCTACAATGTGGGCTCCGATGAGGAGAACACGATTTCTGACCTTGCCCAAATCGTGTCATCAACGCTTGGCGGATCAGTTCATATTTCGACGCCCAGTCATAACGTCTCTGCCTCCCGCTATGTTCCTTCGGGTGACAGAGCTATTCAGGAACTGGGTTTGCAAGTGAGGACTGACCTAACTGCTTCTATAGGCCGCACGGCCTCTTGGAGGGAATAACGGGAATGAAAGCCATTATCTTATGCGGTGGCTTTGGCAGCAGGCTCCGTAATGTGATTGGTGAGACACAGAAAGCAGTCGCCGAAGTTGACGGGAAACCATTCCTCCACATAGTGATTAAGAAGCTCTTATCAGCTGGGTTAGACGAGTTGATTTTTTGCACGCATTACCAGTCGGAGCAGGTTGAAATGGCCTTGGCTGAGCTTGGGGAAGATGTGAAAAAAAGGGCGACGATCCTTAGGGAACAGGAGCCGATGGGGACAGGGGGAGCCATTCTCAACGCAATGAAAGTTTTGGAGATGAGAGGGTCGTTCATAGCCCTCAACTCAGACACCTATGTCACGACCGAGGCGTATCGACTGGCCCGTGAAGCCACAACTCCATCCTTGATAGTCAGGGAAGTTGAGGATTGCGCCCGTTATGGAGCTGTCAGACTCGACGCTTCTGGCAACGTCCTGGAAATGAATGAGAAGGGAGTGGCGGGTCCCGGGTTCATCAGCATGGGTATCTATCATTTTCATACGGATCATCTTGCCGGATTCCCGATTGCTGCATGTTCCTTGGAGAAAGATATTTTGCCCCAACTGATTGAGAGTGGACAACTCAAGGGAGTCCGGTATGAGGGTGATTTTGTCGATATTGGCACACCGCAAAGTCTGGCAAGTATTCGGGAAATGAATTTCAATAGCGCGCGATGAAGAGCCATTTTTCCAATCTTCTGGTCGAGCATGATCAGGCCGTCCTGCGCGGCATCGAGACGATTGAGGGTAGTGTCTCTCAGATTGCATTGATCATTGATGAACGCCAGACCCTTCTGGGAACTCTGACCAACGGTGATGTGAGACGATTTCTGATGGGGGGAGGTTCGGTGGACTCAAAAATCACCGAATGCATGAACCGGGAGTTCCGGTCGGTTGGACCCAATACCTCACGGGAAGAGATTCTCAAACTCTTTGATCTTGGCTTTAGGGCTCTTCCGATCATCGATGAATCCGGCATCCTGCTCGACTTTGTAACTCCCGACTATTTTCCTCCTGCGGATGAAGGTGTGGTGCTTGCACGCGCGCGTGCCCCTGTGCGGGTCAGCTTTTCCGGGGGGGGCTCGGATCTGACATACTATTTCATGCATCATCAGGGTGCCGTCCTGCATACGACGATTGGGCTATATGCGCACGCCACCCTGATTCCTGCGGAAGATTCCAGGATCAAGATCATTTCTCATGATATCAATCGAGAGGAGAATTATTCCTCATTGAGAGAGTTGCTTGATAGCGAGGACAAGGGATTACTCTCCTCGGTTGTCGCCGTCATCAGGCCGGATTATGGATTCGAACTGTTCGTTCACTCGGACTTTCCCGTCGGTTCCGGTCTTGGCGGATCATCTGCCGTCGCGATCAGTGTGGTTGCGGCCTTCAATGAGTTGCGTTTGGACAAGTGGTCCACCTATGAGGTGGCGGAGTTGGCCTTTCAGGCCGAGCGGTTGTGTTTCGGCATCGAGGGTGGGTGGCAGGATCAGTATGCCTCGGCATTCGGCGGCTTTAACCTGATCGAGTTTGATGGAAATCGGAACTTGGTTCACTCGCTGCGAATTGAGCCGGAAATCTTGAACGAACTCGAAGAATGCCTGGTCCTCTGCGATACTGGAATCAAACATGATTCAGGGCAATTGCACGAAATTCAACGGGAAGAATTCACTCAAACCGATCGGAAGGTGCAGCTGCAGCGCATGGTCGAACTCTCCAGACAGATGCACAAGTTCCTTATTCGCGGAGACCTTAAGGCATTCGGCCAAGGCTTGCACGAAACATGGGTACTCAAACACAGTCTCTCCAGCGCGATCAGTGACAAGCACATCGATGACATCTACAAAGCAGCACGGGATGCGGGTGCATTGGGCGGTAAACTTCTTGGTGCCGGAGGGGGTGGTTTTTTCCTCTTTTTTGTCCTGCCGCGCAATCGCGCAGAGGTCACTGCCCGGCTCAAGGAGCGTGGATGCAAGATCAGCTCCCTTCGCTTTGATCGCGAGGGAGTGACGGCATGGAGAACCAAAATCCTGTGAACAAGAATACTGTTTTCCGCATCGGCGATTTTGAAGTCGGAGGTCTCCGCACCTTCGTCATTGCAGAGATCGGCAATAACCACAACGGTAGCCTTGAGCTGGCAAAGCAACTGGTGGACGCCTCGATTGAGGCCGGTGCCGATTGCGTCAAATTCCAGTTACGCAATCGACAGGCCCTTTATCGCCTGGCTCCGGAGGCGGAAGGCTCTGAGGATCTCGGCGTCGAATATATCCAGGATCTCTTGAACAAAGTGGAGCTCACCGTGGACGAGCACCGGGAGTTGAGGAATTACTGCGCGGTCAAAAAGGTGCTCTACATGTGCACTCCATGGGATGAGCCCAGCGTTGATGTCTTGGCCGGCATGGATGTCCAGGCGCTCAAGCTTGCTTCCGCCGACCTCTTCAATCCGTTTCTCATCCGTAAAGCGGCCTCCCTCGGAAAGCCTCTCATCCTCTCGACCGGAATGTCCTATGAGCACGAGATTGAATCCGCATGTGCCCTTGTGAGCAGTCTCGGGGTTCCTTTTGCCATCCTTCACTGCAACAGCGCCTACCCTGCACCCGAGCACGACATTCATCTTGGTTACATCAAGCGTCTTCAGGAACTGTGCGGAGTGGTCGGCTATTCCGGCCATGAGCGAGGAACGGCCATCTCGATCGCCGCCGTTGCCCTCGGTGCAAAAGTGATTGAGCGTCACATCACCCTCGACCGGGGGATGGAGGGGCCTGATCATCCGGCGAGCTTGGAGCCTTCCGAGTTCAAGTCGCTGGTCGAGGGTATCCGACAAGTGGAGCGGGCGCTTCCATGGAGTGGGCTGGGACGTCAGCCCAGTCAGGGGGAGCTGTTGAACCGGGAAAATCTTTCCAAGAGCGTGATCGCGGCCACTCCTATTCGACGCGATGAACTGCTGACCATGGATAACCTACGTGTCGCCAGTCCCGGTCAGGGACTAGCACCCTATCGCTTGCCAGAGCTGCTCGGGCGCAAGGCTCGCCGCGACATGCGTGCCGGAGACTTTTTCTTTGAGAGTGATCTGACCGATGCGCGGGTCGGCCAACTCCAGTTCAGTTTCCCTGTCCTGTGGGGAGTGCCCGTTCGATACCACGATTTTGCACAATACCGCGATGCCATCGATCCTGATCTCTATGAGTTTCACTTGTCATATCGGGATCTTTCCCTTAAGCCTGCCGATTACTTGAGCGAAGTACCCTGCCGCCGCCTGGTTGTGCATGCTCCCGAGTTATTTGAGAACAGCGAACTGCTGGACTTGGCATCCGACGATATCAGCTACCGCAGGCGCTCCATGGAGAACGTCAGGCGCGTGGTGGAGGCCACGGAACAAATCCGCCAGTTCTTTCCACAGGCCGACTCGGCGCTTATCGTGGCGAATGTCGGAGGCTTTTCGATGGACGAGCCCTTCCCCCTCGGGCATCGACAGGAACTTTACGATCGCTACATCAAGTCATGCGAAGAAATTGACTTCGGAAGCACCGAGCTTATCCCGCAGAACATGGCTCCCTTCCCTTGGCATTTCGGGGGACAGCGGCATCAGAACATCTTCATGATGCCCGACGAGTTGATCTCTAAGGCCAAGGAACTCGGCCTGCGCTACTGCATCGATCTTTCCCACCTGCAGATGACCTGCACACACTTCCAACTCGACTTTCAGACTGCTCTGGCAGGATTACTTCCCCATGTGGCCCATCTTCATGTCGCGGATGCTGCCGGTGTCAACGGAGAGGGTGTTCTCATGGGTACTGGAGACGTCCGATGGCCGGAAACTTGGAAAAAAATCACAACCTACCCCAACGTGAGCTTCATTCCCGAGGTGTGGCAGGGTCACAAGGACCACGGAGCGGGATTTTGGGCGGCGTTAGAGTTTCTTTCCCGATTCAACGACAATCCATGATGGTTCTTTTGGATTAACTTGGATTCCCACATGAAGCTCTCCGATTACGTCATTGATTTCCTGGTCAGGCATGGGGTGAAGCATGTCTTCATGCTGCCGGGAGGAGGAGCGATGCATCTCAATGACTCCTTGGGAGCTAGGGCTGCCGGCGGGGACATCGAGTTCGTGTGCAACCTTCATGAGCAGGCGAGTTCCTTCGCGGCCGAAACGTACGCGAAAGCTGTCAGGGGCCTCGGCGCCTGCATGGTGACAACGGGACCCGGAGGAACGAACACGGTTACCGGAGTTGCCGGTGCATGGTTAGATTCCACGCCCGTGCTTTTCATTTCCGGTCAGGCAAAGCGACCGGATCTCAAGGGGGACTCGGGAGTTCGTCAGGTCGGCCTTCAGGAGGTCGACATTGTCTCGATCGTCTCTCCGATCACCAAATACGCCATCACAGTCATGGATCCGGAAAAGATCCGCATGATCCTCGAAAAGGCCGTCTTTGAAGCTCTTCATGGCCGCCCGGGCCCCGTTTGGATCGATATTCCGCTTGATGTGCAGGCCGCTACCATTGACCCCGGAAAGCTGGAGTCATTTGTCCCCCCTCCCAAGGTTGAGGCATCCGAGTTGTCGGAAAAAGTCCGTAGGACGATCGAGTTGCTCAACAGGTCGGAAAGGCCGCTGATTCTGACCGGAAACGGGATCAGGTTGGCCCACGCCGAGGGGGAATTTCGCAAACTGATCGATCTTCTTCAGATCCCGGTTTTGGCAACCTGGCTGGCTGTGGATATCTTCAATTACGACGATCCCCTCTACCTCGGAAAGCCTGGCACGGTCGCACCAAGGGGTGTGAATTTTGCCCTCCAGAATTGCGACCTTCTCCTTGTGATCGGCTCACGATTGGACATGACACTCACAGCCTATGCACCCCAGTATCTGGCTCGGGGAGCAAAGAAAATCATGGTCGACATCGATTCTGCCGAACTAAGGAAACTTGCCTCCTACACCGAGATTGCCATCGAGGCTGATGCGGGAGATTTCTTAAGGGAATTTTTGAAACAGAGGGATGCGGTTGAGAAAAATCATCGCACCGCATGGTGGGAGCGTTGCCGCATATGGAAAAAGTCCTGGCCGATTGTCGAGGACTCGATGAGAAAACCCGACGACCTTGTCAGTGTTTACAATCTCGGGGAAATTCTCTCCCAGGAGCTCAAAGAGAACGAGTTGATCGTCTCTGGCAGTTCCGGGGCCGGGATAGAAATTTTCCAACATGTCTTGAGGCTGAAGAAAGGACAGCGGCTCTTCCACACCACCGCGCTTGGTTCTATGGGGTATGGATTGCCAGCGGCGATTGGTGCCTGCATCGGCTCTGGGCTACGTGAGACCATCTGTGTCGACGGTGATGGAGGTATTCAGATGAATATTCAGGAGTTGGCGACGGTCGAGAATCTTGGCCTGCCGATCAAATTCTTTATCCTGAGCAACGAAGGATATTCCTCCATCAGGACTTCGCAGAAGCGCTGGTTCGGTCGCGTCACCGCTGCCGATGAGCAGACCGGCATGAAACTTCCCGACATCACCAAGGTGGCTGCAGCTTATGGCTTGCCGACCTATCGCATCTCGGATCAATCCCGCCTCCGTGAGGAAGTGCGCAAGGTGCTTGATACTCCTGGCCCCATCGTTTGCGAGGTCTGCTGCCAGCCTGAGGAGCCTCGTGTTCCCAGTACGGCCTCCGGCCAGCGCAAGGACGGATCGCTCTACTCGAAGCCCCTCGAAGACCTCTGGCCCTTCCTTGATCGTGAGGAGTTCCTTGCCAACATGATCGTTCCTCCCCTTCCCGAGGAGTAATTGACAACGACAACTCTATGACACCAGTTCTCCCCATAGGCATCATGCAGGGACGTCTGCTGCCCAAGATCGACGGGAAGATTCAATGTTTTCCCGCCGAAAAATGGAGGGATGAGTTCCCTCTGGCCGAGAAAGCGGGTCTCCAGTTGATCGAGTGGATTTACGAGGTGTACGGCGCGGATAAAAATCCGCTTGGCACTGATGAAGGAATTGCCGAGTTAAAGGATCTTTCATTACGTCATGGTATAGCCGTCCGCTCACTCTGTGCGGATTACTTCATGGACCGTCCTCTCCTGACGGATCCGGAGGAGGGCGCCAGGAAACTCAGTTGGCTGCTTGGTCGCTGTGATCTTGCAGGGATCAGGCGAATCATTCTTCCCTTTGTGGATGCATCGCGCCTGGTAGACTCCGTTGCGGAGGATGCGCTGGTTGACCTGCTTACACCATTCGTTTCGGAAGCCGAACGTATGGGCATCGAACTCCATCTGGAGACGGATCTCCCTCCGGTTCGGTTTGCCAATTTGATCAAGCGACTCCCGGACGCAGTTTTCAAGGTCAACTACGACTCCGGGAACAGTGCATCCCACGGCTTTGATGTCACTGAGGAATTTGCGGCCTACGGCTCCAGGATCGGCAGCCTGCACATCAAGGATCGTGTACGGGGAGGGGGCACCGTGCCATTGGGTACTGGGAACGCGGTTTTCCCCGCACTTCGCAAAGCTCTGGAGTCTATCGGTTACCATGACGACGTGATCCTCCAGGTTGCACGCGAGAGAGATGGCAATGAACTCGAGTGGATCAAAAGCGTTCGGGCAAACGTCGAGAAGATTCTGTTTCAGCCTTTGGAGGAGGGGTCATGAAGGCGCTTTTCATAGGGCTTGGAGGCATCGGACAGAGGCATCTCAGGAACCTACGCTCCATTGTGGGGGAAGACCTGCAGGTCGCTGCCTACAGAACACGTCGTCAGCAGATCGTTCTGACAGATCAGTTGCAGGTTTCGGAAAATGAATCCTTGGAGGAGAAGTATGGAGTCACGAGTTTCGCCGATCTGGACGAAGCTTTGGCATGGGGCCCTGATGCGGCCTTCATCTGCAACCCGAGCAGTCTCCATATGGCCTGTGCCATGAAGGCGGCTGAGGCAGGCTGTCACCTGCTGATCGAGAAGCCGCTATCGCATGACCTTGAGGGTACGGAGGAGCTGGCCCTCTTACTTGAAGCCAAGGGAAAGATCGGCCTTGTGGCTTATCAGCTCCGCTTTCATCCCCTCATCAAGAGCGTTCAAGAAATCCTGAAAAACAAAGTGCTTGGTCGGATCATCTCAGTGAGTGCCGAAGTCGGGGAATATCTCCCGGGATGGCATCCCTACGAGGATTACCGCCAGATGTATGCTTCCCGGAGTGATCAGGGTGGCGGTGTCATCCTTTCCCAGATTCATGAGATGGATTATCTCTACTCCTTCTTCGGCGTGCCGAAGCGTCTATTCGCTGTTGGAGGGCACCTCAGCTCCCTGGAAATCGATGTGGAGGACACAGCCAGCATCCTGATGGAGTTCTCGGTCGATGGGCGCGACATTCCTGTCCATCTCCATCAGGACTACGTCCAGCGACCTCCATCCCGTGGATTCCGGATCATCGGTGACGAGGGGAAGGTCGAGGTTGACTTCCGTGCGTTGACCTTGAAGCAGTACCAGGCGGGGGAACTTGTTCGGAGCGAAGCGCATCCCGACTTTCCGCGCAACCAGCTCTTCCTGGACGAGATGAATCATTTCCTTGCGTGCACACGTGAAGAGGAGAAGCCGCTTGTCTCCGTCAGGGATGGTGCGCAAAGTTTGAGAATGGCCTTTGCTGCCAAGGAATCACTGCGCATCCGTCAACCCGTACAGCTCTGATGAATCAATCTCCATTTGATCTGACCGGAAGGGTTGCAGTCATTACCGGAGGAGGAGGACTTCTAGGGCGTCAGCATGCCGCCGCCATTGCCTCGGCGGGGGGAATCCCGGTGCTATGGGATTGCGTCATCGATTCTCCCGGATTGGACGTAGACAGCCTCCAATCGACATTCGGGCCCGGTGCATCCATTCAGAAAGTCGACATCACTTCCGAGGAGAGTGTGAAGACGGCAACCCAAGAGATCATGGCGCGTTATGGAAAGATCGATATCCTGATCAACAACGCCGCGAACAACCCCAAGATGGAAAACTCCTCCGGCCTCGAATTTTCACGATTGGAGAATTTTCCTCTTTCTCAATGGGAGGCCGACCTCAATGTGGGTCTCAAGGGGGCTTTTCTTTGCGCCCGGATCATCGGAGCCCTGATGGCGCAACGCGGAAGCGGAGTCATCATCAACATTGCCTCCGATCTGGCTGTTATCGCACCGGATCAGCGGCTCTACCGCAGGGAGGGTGCTCCGGAGAATGAGCAACCCGTCAAACCCGTGACCTATTCCGTCGTTAAGTCGGGACTTATTGGCCTGACCAGGTACTTGGCTACCTACTGGTGTGATCAAGGGGTTCGATGCAATGCCCTCTCACCAGGCGGTGTCGAGAATGGTCAACCTGCCAACTTTATGGACAAGTTGTCCCGTCTCATCCCCATGGGTAGGATGGCCCGTCATGACGAATATCAGGGAGCCCTGCTCTTCCTCTGCTCAGATGCCTCCTCCTATATGAACGGGCAGAACCTGGTTGTGGATGGAGGTAGGAGTTGCTGGTAAAGCCAGCTCTTCAAACGAAACTCTTTTTAAGCGCTGCAAAGAATTCTGCTCAATGTTAAAAAGCAATTATTATAAGGACAAAATAGCTATTGTGACCGGTGGCAGTGCCGGTCTGGGTGCGTCACTTGTGACTCAACTGGCCGAAGCGGGGGCAAGGACAATCATCTTCGACAAGAATGGAGAGAAAGCCTCCATACTCTTGGAGAGGCTTTCGAGGCAGGGGGTGATGCATGTCCCCGTTGTGTCCATCGTTGATGTCACCGATTTTAAGGCCATTGCAAATGCCATTCAGGAGGTCGTTCATAGAGAGGGGCATTTAGATCTTATCATAAACAATGCCGGAATCCTCATAGTCGGGGAGGTCCGAGACACGGAGATTGAACACTTTAGGAAGCTAGTTGAAATCAATCTTATGGGGGTTGTTCATGGCTCGCTAATGGCCTTTAAACTCATGGCTCGGCAGGGTTATGGACAGGTTGTAAATATTTCATCCATAAGCGGATTGGTCGCCAATCCCCTCTATACTGCCTATTCCATGACCAAGCATGGTGTGGTTGGATTTTCAACAGCCCTGCGTGAAGAAGGTAAAGAGCTTGGTGTCGGTGTTACCGTTGTCTGTCCGGGTACTCTTCAAACCGATATTTTCTCATCAGGAGCAGTGATCAATGCCCCAAAGGAAACTGTATTTAAAGAATCTGCCTTGGACTCGATGAGTGCGACCGAGGCGGCGAAGATCATCATTTCAAAAATACCAAAAAACCCACGTATGCTTGTATTCCCGCGATGGGCTCTCTTTATCTGGATGCTGGAGCGAATTAATCCCCTTCTTACTGCTCCCCTTAATAGGGTTGTGCTTCGGAATTTCAGGAAAAACCGAAAAAAATGACATCGCGGCACATCGAACGATGAAAAATTCTATCTCACTACTTCCACGCGTTTGTCCAGTATGTCTTTCCGGCGCTAAAGCAAATATCCATTCCCAACACTTTGATAGCCTTTCAAAAGGAAGTCTTCTTGAGGGGTACGATGTCGTCCTGTGTGGTGCGTGTGGTGCGGCTTTTGCTGATAATATACCGACTCAGGAAGAGTTTGATCGCTACTACGGCCAGATGTCTAAGTACGAATATGATTTCAGCGATGGCAAAGTTAACGGATATGATGCCGATATTTTTAAAAAGTCGGCCGAATTCCTCTTGCCTCATATAAAACGTGATGAAGCAATAGCTGATATCGGTTGCGCGACTGGGGCTCTCCTCAACGAATTTAAAAAACGCGGATTTACAAATCTCACAGGATTCGACCCTTCATCCTCTTGTTGCAAATCCGGTCAGCGTCTGTACGGGATAGACATCCGTCAGTCCACGATCAATCAACTGAGTATGGTGAGTGATCGATTCGATCTCGTCATGATGACGGGAGTTCTAGAACACCTGTGTGACGTTGAGGCTTCTCTTGTATTATTGAAGTCCCTATTAAAGCCTGGAGGAAGGATGTATCTCGGAGTGCCCGATGCGAGCTCCTATCATCGGTACTTCGGTGCTCCGTTCCAATATTTTAGCATGGAGCATGTGAATTTCTTTGCACCAAATACCCTCTCAAACCTCATGCTTCGCCATGGGTTTCAAACCGCGAAAATTCAACGGGTCGAGCGTCACTTGGGGCCTAAATCGATCGAACCGGTAGTCCTAGGGCTTTTTTCTCCATTCTCTGGCAAAGGAGATCATCCTAAGGTAGATTACGATTTAGAAACTGAAGAGGGTCTTAAGGAGTATATACATCAGTCGAAAGAAATTGAGGAAAAAATCAATGCCAAAATTCAAACCATCGTGGCTTCACGGACGCCTTTGATTGTCTGGGCGGTGGGAACCCATACGTTACGACTTCTGAAAAACAGCTCGCTCTCCGAAGCAAAGATCGTGGCCTTCGTCGACTCGAACAGGAATTATCAGGGGAAAACCCTGCATGAACATCCAATTCTATCTCCCGAGGAAATTCATTCCATTAAAGGGGAAATCCTGATCTCTTCTCAGGTTTCCGAGGATGAGATCAAGGAGCACCTTTTAGCTTCCCTAAAATGGACCAGTCCTATTCACACGCTTTATAGCTAGCAAACACTCATTTGAAGAAAATCAGCATCATAGCAGGCACATACAATGAGGCCGAGAATATCGATGAGTTCATTGATCGACTCCGCAAAGTCATCGAATCCCTTCCTCAATATGGATTTGAGGTGATTATCATCGATAATGCCTCGATTGACGGTACTGATGAGAAGTTAAGGACTCTCGCAAGTCGGTATTCATGGCTTAAAGTCATCATCAATGCGCGTAACTTTGGTCATATCCGTTCTCCGTACCATGCTCTGATGCAAGCCTCTGGGGATGCGGTGATTGGGCTAGCCTCAGACCTTCAGGATCCGCCCGAGATGATTCCCCAACTCATTGCAGAATGGGAGAAAGGAGCAAAAGCCGTTGTCTGCGTAAAGAAGTCCAGTGAGGAGTCTCCCCTATTTTTTCTGATTCGACGAGGCTACTATGCCTTGGTCAGTAAACTTTCGGAGACTAAACTGATTCAGAATTTCACTGGCTTTGGGCTCTACGACAAAGCAATCGTCGATTTCTGTCGAAAGGTTGCCGATCCCTACCCCTACTTCCGCGGTCAGATTTCGGAAATAGGTCTTTCCATTAAAGAGATCCCTTATCGGCAGCCTTTGAGGAAGCGAGGCATCACCAAAAACAACTTCTTTACCCTCTATGATCTGGCGATGCTCGGGATTACAAGCCATTCCAAGGTTCCATTGCGTCTGGCCGCGATGCTCGGTTTTAGTATGGCAATTTTAAGTCTCCTTGTGGCTCTCGTATATCTAATCTACAAGCTGATCTTCTGGTATAGCCTCCCTGTGGGAACGGCTCCACTGGTGATAGGCTTGTTCTTCTTCGCCTCGGTACAGCTCTTCTTCATCGGAATTCTCGGTGAATACATTGGTGCCATTCATACTCAAGTGCTTAATCGGCCATTGGTTGTTGAAAAAGAGCGTATCAACTTCTAAAATATTCAATTTTTTATGGCTCATCCTAGTTCTGAAAAACAAAGGTCATCCCGACTCCCTTGGCCGTTTTGGGCCGGCCTTCTCTTCCTTCTGATTATTTCGATTGGGTGGATATTTGACTCTCCCAGCCGAGAAGAGCTCCTCGGTGATACTGGAAAACTTTGGGACAGATTTCAAGCCAATGGAGCTACTTGGACACCTAACTATCTCTTGGGCCACAGCAGTATGGTGTATAGCACCGGAGCAATTGCTACTTTTCTCACCAGCGTTTTTGAACATCTGTTGGGTGGAATCCTCGGGTCATTCGTCACGTTGAAACTGCTTATCCTCTGCTTCATTCCCGCATGCGCTATCGCCATGTGGTTGCTGATGAGAAAACTTGGGGCCTCTGATTCCATGTCTTGGCTTGCGGCTCTTCTTTACATCGTATTGCCCTCTATCCAAGTGGCTATCGGAATCTACGAACACTGGACGGTTGGGCTTTGTTTTGTCTTTGTTCCATTGATTCTGAGGGGAATTTTGGCGGTAGCCGAAAAGACATCACCGCAGGAAGTCCTCTGGCTGGGGCTTTCTGCGTCGGCTCTGGCACTCAGTTACACAAAAATTGCCGTGGTCATAGCGCCGATTCTCATTCTCTGGACCGTTGAATCACTCCGCCAAAACCGAAAGAATATCCGCAGGGCCCTGATAGGCTATGGGTTTGCCCTAGCCGTTGCCGCTCTAACAGCCATCCTGATTCTTCTCCCGGGATCCCGTGAGTTCGGTCTAGCAGCGGGTTTCCTCTTTGATCCTGTTGATGGCTGGAAGCATCACTACGCCTTCAAGACGCCGCTTCTCTGGATCGATCTTTGGGGATTCCTGATCAAGGGGAATCCGGATCTGGTTGGGGATGCTCAGATGTTCCAGATTGGTCTCATCCCGCTTCTGGCTCTTTCTCTGGCGCTCACGCTTTCCTCTCTTGCTGAGTGGCGTGCATCGAAGCTCGGACGTTGGTTCCTGATCTTGACTGGGTGCTGGTTGCTCTCCATATGGTTTGCCTCAGGGCCTGATGGGATCCTCCTCGGGCATATCAATGTTCTCAAGACATCGCAGGGACTCCCCGATACATCGATCCCGATTCTCTGGCTATCAGTCATTTGGATCGGTTGGTTGATCTACAAAGCTGCATCGCAGTTGCTTCCCAAGAATAGCTTAGTGACCGCACTCATCACATTGATCGTGTTGGTGGTGCCGGTCTTCAAGATCGCGGAGTTCCTTCCGCTCTTCGGAGATATCCGCGCCCCCGAGTCGTTCTGGAGTGTGGGAGGATTTTGCTGTCTCGCCGCGGCGGTGGGCATGGCTTTCTGGATGCTGTTCACGGAGGTAATCGCCGTCCGATGGCGTCAGCCTGTCGCAATCGTCGTAGGAGTCCTGATGGTGGCCGAACTTTATCCGGTTCACTCGGCCTACTGGACACGCGGAATGGATCGCCAGCTCTTCACGGAGTATGATCAGGCTGCTGCTTTCCTTAAAACAGCTCCGATCCAAGGCCGTGTCCATCCTCTCAGTGGGCGCTATTTTTACCTGACTCTTCCGGAGAAAGCAGGGCGGGCTGTCGACTCCGAGTCCCTCCTGCGTCACTTCCAGTTGAAGTGGGTCCGCCATCTGGAGGCGGCCGGTAATGCCTCCGGAGAAAGCCTCAAGAGCTACATGAATGTCGCCGGTGTGGCCTATATCCTGCTCGACAAGGAGGACCCATTCTCACCGAAGCAGATGCAGGATTTCTTCCGTTCGATTTATCCGGCGGTCTTCGAAAATCGTTTTTTTGCAGTGCTTGCAAATAACGCAACTCTCTATCCGGCCTTTCTAGCCCATGATTTTGTCTCCTTACCGATTGGCAGCTATGCGATGGCTCCGGCAGCCCTTCAACTTCTGAATCAGAACATTGCTACCGTGGAGACCGTGGCGCCAGATACAACGGTGCCGGGGTTTGCTGGCATGGCAAAGGGACCAAACCAGATCGAACTCTTGGGTCAATATCAGGGGAAGGCAGGTCAGCCCTTCGCACGTATCCCCCTCACGGGGAATCGCATGGATGATTACCAGCGAATGACCTACCAGCTTCCACCCGATGCTTCCGGCTGGCTCGTTGTCTCCGAGGCCTTCCACCCGGACTGGAGCGTCTCGATCGACGGGAAGCCAGCCGAGGTGCACCGAGCTGAAGCTGCCCTGCTCTCAACCTATGTGCCATCTGGATCCCATGAGGTGGTATTCCAGTTCAAGGCTCCAGGGTGGTACTCCCTCTGCCTCACTCTAGGAGCACTCAGCTGGATTGTTGCGCTCGCTGCAATGCTCTACCTTTCCTCGAAATGGGCTCCAGCCAAGTGGCGGGAGTGGTGGTTGGGAAAAAAGAGCTAAAAGCTAAAGGCGGAAGGCCTTATTCTTGGGGCGCGCCAACTTGACATTCCAGCCCCCCAAACCATATTGGTTGCGTAATGGTTTCAATCACTCTCAAAGATATTCCAGAGTCTTTGCATCGGACCCTCAAAAAGAGGGCTCGCTTACATCATCGCAGTCTCAACAAGGAGGTGTTGGCGACCATTGAAGAAGCTCTTCATGGCTCCATTGATAATCAGGAAATAAGGATTGGTTCCGGTAAGGGGCTTATCACTAAGTGCTTATCCGATGAGTCATTAATCAAAATGGATTTTGGTAATGATTGGGAGATGAACCGGTGATTGTCCTGTTGGATACTCATGTCTGGATCTGGGCTTTTGAGGGATCAGAAAGGCTTGGCGCGTCAGCAAGAGAGGTGCTTCAGGATCAAGGAACCGAGAGGTGGGTTTCTCCGGTATCAACATTGGAAATCGCCCGCCTCATCGAGGGTGGTGGCTTAGTGATCAATTGTACTCTTGCTGAATGGGTTGAGAAATCCCTTGGCGATCTCAGGGTGAAATCCCAGGAGGTGAGTCATGAGATTGCCATGAAGGCATACCAATTACCCGGCTCCTTCCATCGTGATCCGGCCGATCGTCAGATTGTCTCCACGGCGATTTTCCACGACATGATATTAATGACGGCAGATGAACGCATTTTGCAGTATGCGTCAGTGAAAACCATTGACGCCTGCCTGTAGAAATCTCTCAAGTTGCTGAATACCTAACAGCCTAAAAAACTCTTCACCATGAAATCTGCAATTCTTGTTACCGGCGGCGCCGGGTTCATCGGATCCAACTTCGTGCTCGACTGGATGGAGGCTGCATCCGATGGCATCATCAACCTCGATAAACTCACCTATGCAGGAAATCTTCAGAACCTGGCATCCTTGGAGGGGAACCCTGATCACATCTTCGTTCGCGGGGATATCGGGGATGCGGATCTGGTGGCCAAGCTCCTAGTCGAGCATCAGCCCCGGGCGATCGTGAACTTCGCCGCCGAGTCGCATGTCGACCGTTCGATTCATGGCCCGGCGGAATTCATCCAGACGAATATCGTCGGCACCTTCACCCTACTGGAGGCTACGCGCGCCTACTGGAATGGATTGACCGACGAGGCCAAGAAGTCCTTCCGATTCCTCCATGTCTCCACCGACGAGGTCTATGGATCACTATCGCCGACAGACCCTGCCTTCACCGAGACCAAGCAATACGAGCCGAATAGCCCTTACTCGGCCAGCAAGGCAGCCTCGGACCACCTTGTCCGAGCCTATCACCACACCTACGGCTTACCGGTTCTGACTACCAATTGCTCGAATAACTACGGCCCCTACCACTTCCCTGAGAAGCTCATTCCCCTTGTCATCCACAACGCCCTAGCGGGCAAGCCCCTCCCAATTTATGGGGATGGCCAGCAGGTACGCGACTGGCTCTATGTGAAGGATCACGCCTCGGCAATCCGCCGCGTTCTTGAAGCTGGTCGAGTTGGCGAGACCTACAATGTCGGTGGCTGGAACGAGAAGCCGAACCTCGATGTGGTTCACACGCTCTGCGCGATCCTGGATGAGCTTTCACCTCGCTCCGATGGGAGGAGCTATCGAGAGCAGATCACCTATGTCACGGATCGACCTGGCCATGACCGTCGTTACGCCATCGATGCAACCAAGATCAATCGTGAGCTTGGCTGGAAACCTGCGGAGACCTTCGAGACCGGCATTCGCAAGACCGTTCAATGGTACCTCGATAACCAGGAGTGGGTACGGAATATTACCTCCGGCGCGTACAAGGACTGGGTCAACAAGCAGTATCAACCTGAATAGGGGTTTAGACTGTAGGCTGTTAGGCTATAAGCAAATACACGGGGCCATTTCCTTCTTCACTCCTATGCCGCTTCGAGAGCTAAAAAATCCAAGTCAGATTGAAGGCTGGCTCAATGAGTGGGGAAGCCAACTCACAGAGTCGGGAAGCATGGTGCTGATCGGTTCCGGAGCTCTCCTTTGGCATGCCGCTCAACGCCAGCTCGAGCTCCCGCTTCCTGAAAGCAGTATGGATGTCGATCCGGTCACGGAAAGCGAGCAGGTGGCTTTGCTTGGCTACGAGGCCATGATAGGCAGTGAGTTTGAGAAGAGCCACGGCTGGCATGTCAACCTCATGCCGACAGCAGTTCTTTCCGAAATGCCCGCTGATTGGAAATCCAGATCGCTCAGCAAAACCTATGGTCTCTTGGAGGTAATCGTGCCTTCCATAGATGATCTGCTCATCCCAAAACTCAAGAGAGGGGAGCCTCGGGACAAGGCCCATGCCGAGTGGGCAAGGAAGCTGCCATGAGCATTTGGGGCAACTATCCCAACTATCAGGACATCGCCCGGCTTGAGTACGGTCGGCTGCTCTGGAAGTCTGCCGCGAAGTCACGTCTGCTCGCGCACTGGACAAATCCCGGACACCCCTACGCTGAACGATTCCGTGGCAAGAGATACTTGGTGGAGCGGATTTTGGAATCATCGCTGCCTGACGACCAGCTTGATAAACAATTGAAAACCGAAGGACATAGCCTTCGCGCCGTGATGCGAGAGATTCCACCCGTCTTCGGGAGTATCTGATTTTCTTATCTTTCTAACAGCCTACAGTCTAAACCACTAAATCCCTTCCTTAAATGAATCGCAAAGGCATCGTTCTAGCCGGAGGTTCCGGTTCTCGGTTGCATCCGCTCACCATGGCGGTCAGCAAGCAGTTGATGCCGGTCTACGACAAACCGATGATCTACTATCCGATCTCGGTCCTCATGCTAGCCGGGATCCGGGAGATTCTGATCATCTCCACACCGCATGATCTACCTTCCTTCCGCCGTTTGCTGGGTGATGGATCCCGCTATGGAGTGAAGTTTGACTATGCCGAGCAGCCAAGCCCGGATGGTTTGGCCCAGGCCTTCCTTATTGGTGCTGAGTTTTTGGCTGGAGCGCCCGCCGCATTGGTGCTCGGGGACAATCTCTTTTACGGGCACGACTTCACCGATACTTTGGCAGAGGCTGATGCGCTGAAAGATCAGGCCACTGTCTTCGGCTACGAGGTGGCTGATCCCACGGCCTACGGAGTGGTGGAGTTTGATGCATCCGGCAAGGCCATCTCCCTGGAAGAAAAGCCCTCTGACCCGAAGAGCAACTACGCTGTTCCGGGTCTCTATTTCTACAGTCCCGATGTTGTGGAGATGGCTCGCAGTCTGAAACCCTCTCCACGTGGAGAACTTGAGATCACGGACCTGAATCGTCTCTATCTTGATGCAGGGCGCCTTCAAGTTCAGAAGCTCGGCCGTGGCACTGCCTGGCTTGATACTGGAACCCATGAGTCATTGCTTGAGGCTGCGGATTTTGTTCGCGCCATCCAGAACCGTCAGGGGCTGCGCATTGCCTGCCTTGAGGAAATAGGACTCCAGATGGGATTCCTCGATGAGGCGGACTTTGAGCGCTCCCTCGAACCTCTTGGCAAATCGACCTACGGCACTTATCTCCGAGGGGTTCTTAAGCGCCGGAAGAGATAGGAAATCCCTTCATCCATTTTCTATCGCTGCTATCCCCGTGCTTATTTGACATCGTTTTTTAATCGCTGTAATATCATCTCATGATTCGTACCCAGATACAGCTTCCGGACCAACTCTATAGAGAGATCCGGCGAGTGGCGGAGACTCAAGAGTGGAGTATTGCCGAAGTCATCCGCCGTGGAGCGGAGGCAATCACCCGTGCCTATCCATCCATCAAAGAAAAAGGCTCCCAGGAATGGCGTCTCCCTCCCCCTATTTGCTCTAAGATGCTTGTTCAAGATCCCCTTGAGTTGAAGGAGATTCTTCGGGCGGAAATGGAGTACTCTGTTTCAGGAGCATGATCGGGATCGATACCAATATTCTGGCTTACGCACGGTTGCAGGATTCTGCTCACCATCAGCAGGCCGTTACATTTTTGGAGGGCTTGGGAAAGGATAGCACGGTTGTTATTTCGGAACTTGTTTTGCTCGAGCTCTATCTTCTGCTGAGAAACGATAAGATTCTCTCGCCTCCGCTTTCAGCAGTTGAGGCGGTAAAGGAGTGCCAACTGCTTCGCGCCCATCCGAGATGGCAGCTTGTGGATTCTGCGGATGTCATGAATGAAGTCTGGCCGATAGCGGCTTCCGAGGGATTTGCACGAAGGAGAATAGTTGATGTGCGTCTCGCCAAAACTCTCCAATCCCATGGTGTCACCGACTTTGCCACGGCAAACATCAAGGATTTTGAAGGACTGGGATTTCACAGGGTGTGGAATCCCTTGATGGAGACCTGACCAATGCAAAAACTTCCCACCAAAATCCACGACGCTTTCCTTCTCAAGCCGAAGGTCTTCGGTGATGCGAGAGGTTTCTTTCTCGAATCCTGGAACAGGGAGACCTTTCGCAACATGGGAATTGATTTTGACTTCGTTCAGGACAATCACTCGCGTTCCGCGCGCCATGTCCTTCGAGGGCTTCACTATCAGGCGGGTGATGCAGCCCAAGGAAAGCTTGTCTGGGTAACTTCTGGGTGCGTCTTTGATGTGTTGGTCGACTTGCGTGAGAGTTCTCCCACCTTCGGCGTTTGGGATGGGTACATGCTCACCGCAGAGGCTCACGAGCGGCTTTGGGTCCCCCCCGGATGTGCCCACGGCTTCCTTGTCGTGAGCGATCTTGCAGATTTTCACTACAAGGTTTCGGCTCCGTATGCTCCCACCACCGAGCGTTCACTTCGTTGGGATGATCCTACTCTCGATATCGAATGGCCGCTCGACATCGGCATCTCTCCCCTGGTCTCGGCAAAAGACGCAAACGCTGCTTCTTTTGCGGAGTGCGAGAAGTACCGCTGAGTTAGGGGTATTTTTTACCTCTTGTTAAGCAGGCTGGACAGCCAGGCAAGACGCTGCTGAAGGCACGATCCAAGGTCATATTTGGCCAAGACGGTTTCACGGGCTTTTTTCTTCATCTGGACGAAATCCGCAGGACGGTCGAGCACGTTGCTCAGTGTCTGGGCGAGTTGGTCGGGCTTGAAGAAGTCGACCAACAGTCCATTGATTCCGTTGGTGATAACTTCCTGCACTGGAGCAGTGTCAGAGGCGACGACAAGTCCCTCGCACGACATCGCCTCGAGCATCGACCAGGAGAGAACGAAAGGGCGTGTCAGGTAAACATGGGCAGTGGTGCACTTCAGTAACTTCACATAGTCCCCGTAGGGCAGCGAGCCCACGAAATGTACGCGCTCCTCATCCAGGGGGAACTTTTCCAGCATTATCTTCTTGTAGGTCGTTCCTTCCGGAGCAGCCTTTCCATAAGCGACCCGATCATCACCCGCAATGACGATGTGCACATTTGGCCTCTTCTGAAGCAGGAGGTGAGCAGCCTCGATAAACTGGGGAAATCCGCGGTAAGGCTCCATGCCACGGGTAGCGTAGGTGACTATCTCCTTGCAACCGGAGAGGTCTAGATTCTTTTCAGGAAGGACCAGCTTCAGCTCGGGGTCGGGCATGAAGAAATTCGTGTCAATTCCCTCATGGGAAATGATCAGGCGCTGACGGAGATGTGGTGGATACTGATCGTATTGGAATCGGGTCGGGCAGAGACCTACATCCGCACTAGCGAGTTCGGAGAGGAGGCAGGCATTCTTGATCCTGATGCGGGCCTCATCGTCCGCGGTGACGGGCTCCGAGGGATCGAAGTCGCAGTCCGTACCATGAGAGTGGTAGTACCATTCAAAGTTCAGGGCCAGGGGCGTCCTTGGGAAAAGATCCTTCATGAACAAAGTCGGCCCCCATCCCGCATGACCGAAGATCAGGTCTGGAATAAAGCCCTTTTGCTTCTCGGCCAGCATCACCTCATAGGCAGCTTGCCCATGAAGGATAGTGTCCTCGAAAGGCCGAATGTAGTGATGAGTATGAGGGGAAGGTTCGCGCTTTCGCTGGTAGATGATCTTGCGGATGCCGGGCATCTCACCGGCAACTGCCGTCGTGAGGAAGCAGACCTCATGAGCGGGGTTGGATCCGAGTACGGCAGCGATGGATCGGAGCTGTGAGGGGAAATTCGGATGAACGAGAAGAATGCGCATGACTGTAAAACGTTAAAAAATTGTAGGCGGAAAAGGCTGGTTGTCGAACTTTCGCTCTCGTGAAGTCTCCGAGTTAGGTGTATAAGCAGTAGCCATGGATAACCCTCCTGCTCCGCGTGTCGTCAAGCTAGGGGATATTCTTCCCAGCCTTGCGAATTTTGATTCTGCCCTCTCCTCCCTCAAAAGCTATCGCCTCTGGCCCGTAGTCTTAAGGGAGGCTCTGCTGGACAAGGCGATTTCCGGTATTCCCTGCACCCAGGAGGAGATGAGTGAAGCGTGGGGCATCTGGTGCAAGCGAAACGAAGTCGATCCCGAGTCTCCGGTCTTCGAGGGGCTTTCCCGCGCCGAAATGATCAAGGCCGCCGCAAGGGAGAAGCAAATCGAGAAGTTCAAGGAGAAGACATTCGCGAAGCTGATCCCGGAGTATTTTAGGGCACGTAAGCGCGAGTTGGATAGGGTTACCCTTGAGGTGGTCCAATTTCAGCATGCCGCGGTTGCCGAGGAGGCACTCTTCCGATGCCTTGAGGGAGAGCAAACCCTTGAGGAGGCGGCCCATGAACTCGCCCATAGCGACGGGGGAGAACCTCCCATTAGAAAAGTCGGCCCGATCGGCATGGGGCGTCTCAGTTCGGGACTTGCAGCACTTGTTAACGGCTCAAGATCGGGTGCTCTTCTGGGGCCGAAAAAGTTGGGTCACTACCATTGCGTGGTCCGCGTCATTGAGATCAGGGAGGCTGCTTTGGATACTAGGATGAGGAACCGTTTGCTTGAGGAGTTGCTCAACAATTGGGTTGAACAGCAGATTGCGGCCATGACGGGACGACCTCCTCGCTCGATGGTGCAGGATGACGGCGACTTCGATACTGCGCCCGCTTTCGCGGTCGGTGCATTGAAGGATTCGAAGTCTAACGCGTAATTCCGGCATGGAAGAGGTTGTTGTGGAAAACAGGGTGCCTGCGATGAGGAAAGTATTGATCGTGATTCCTCATTATTACGGGGCCGGAAACGGATTCTACGGTTCCACCAGTAGCGATGTCTCCAGGAGGGTTAAGGCTTTGGATCGTGTCATCGAGGGCCTTCACCAGAGCCTCGGATCGCGTCAGGCATTTCTTCTCCGTCTGCAGCAGCAGGTTCCTGGCAAGGGGAACGGCCTGCTGATCCAGGCCAACCAGTTCCTTTCGTCTCATGTCGACATTGCGGTATGCACCACAGGGGAGAATCACTTGGTTTCAGGATTGGGAACGCCGTCAGCACTCTTTCATCACCTGCATACCGGATCCGAGCCGATGAAGCTGGGATTCGCCTGCCATCAGGTGCTTAGGGAAAATCTGGGTCGCTACGACTGGTACTGCTACCTGGAAGATGATTTGCTGATCACCGACGCCCTGTTCTTCACCAAGTTGGAATGGTTTGTCAAAGAGTATGGTGAGGAAACCACGCTTGCCCCCCAGCGCTTCGAGCGGACGCTAATTCAGCCCGCTCACAAGCTCTATCATGATGGCTCCGTGAGACCCGACTTCACTGAAGCTTGGCAGGATGTGACCGACCGACAGTTTCTAGAATCGGAAATGTTTGGTCTGAAGCTGCGTTTTGAACGATGGCCGAACCCCCACTCGGGTTGTTTTTTCCTCACAGCTGCCCAAATGGAGAAATGGGTCTCAATGCCCTATTTCGGCGATGACGATTCATCTTTTGCAGGACCTCTTGAGAGCGCTGCCTCGCTTGGGATCATCAAGACCTTCAGGCAATACAAACCCTCTCCTCAAAACGCTGCGTTTCTAGAGTTAGAGCATCTCCATCCGAGATATCTTGGCGAGGCACTCAAGTTCTCTTAATTTCTCACCATGAACGCATCTTCAGAAGCCATGAAAGAAACTGCTTCCTCTCTAACCTTTTCGCAGGATTGGTTTTCTCGAAGTATTCCGTGCTGGGATCTGATTCTCAGGCAGATCCGTCAGGATCGAGAAGATGTAAGAGTCTTGGAAATTGGTGTGTTCGAGGGGCGTTCGACATGCTGGCTGCTCCAAAATTATTGTACCACAAAAGAATCCAAAGTAACGGTTATTGATACTTTTGCTGGAGGTGTAGAGCATCAGAAAATGGACTTGAAGGGATTGAGGGGAGTTTTTGAACGCAATATCGGGTGTATTCAATCTCCGGCGGAAGTCACAAGCGTCCGGTTATAAGTCCCACAGCATCAATTGGTTATTTTTGTGAGGCATGTAAGATTTGAAGTCGGTTTCTGTAAGTAGCTCATGGATAGGAACTTTCTCAAAAGGATGAATGCTCAAAAGCTGGAAGGTTCT
>CAIPWR010000058.1 GCA_903868795.1 uncultured Spartobacteria bacterium
GCGTGAGCCAGGAGGATCCGTGGTTGCGGACAAAGACCCAGCCTCCGACAGCCTGAACCCCGGGCTCACGGAATGCCTCGATCAGCCGGGCCACCGAAAATGGCTCCAGCCGCGTATCGGCATCCAGCGTCACGACGATCTCGTGGCGGGCGATTTCAAGGGCGGCATTGAGCGCCGCAGCCTTTCCGACCTTCGGGAGCTTCAGGAGGGTAATGTCATCCCGGTGGTTCAACAGCTCATTCATACCGTCTGTCGATCCGTCACTCGCAACAATCACCTCGTACTCCACCCCCTCCTGATCCGTGATGCTCTCAAGAGTTTTCAGGATACAGCTGGCCTCGTTATGCGCCGCGATCAGGATGCTCACTCCGGGAAGAGCTGTATCCTTCGGGGAAGAGGATCCTTTGGACGATTTCTTCTTACGCAGGGCCAGAAATGTCGTTACCAGCACAAGCAACGTTACCTGAAATTCATAGATCCAATAACAAGCCGTGACAGGCAACCAAGCTGTCGGGGGTAGCAGGAACGGCCCCACCAGGAGGGCTAGGAATCCAAACATCAGAATAAGAACGGGCGATTTGGCCATCGCTAGGTCCTTATATAGTTATTCATCCCAAGGATTCAGGATAGGGATTCCTTGCGGATGATCGCTGGTATTCCTCGTTACAAGCGTCAGATCGTTGGCGATCGCAGTTGCAGCAATAATGCTGTCCAGCACAGGGAGTCGGCGTCCCAGAATTTCTTGCCTCGCACAAAGTTTTCCCCACGCCCGCATCACCTGCTCATTTGGTGCCAAAAGCCTGGACCCGGAGCCCGTTCCTGCCCACTCCTCCAATCGTGAAAACCACGCCTCGATCTCTTTGCGGCGTTTCCCCGGAGAGAGCAATTCGATCCCCTTGGTGATTTCACCCAGCGAAATCGTGGAGAGATAGATTTCGTGATCATGCTCATCCATCCACGCGATTACTCGCTTGTCCGGTCGAGTGTTTGATGACTCGCTCAAGACATCCGTATCCAAAAGAAAACCCATGATTTTTTATAAGAATCGGATCGTACGACCCGTATCCTTGTCACGGCTTATGGACCATCCCTTCACAGGGCATTCTTGCAAAACTGTGGAAAGCTTCTCCCGGCCAGACTGGCGGGCAAACTCCTTGAAGTCGACGACCACTACTGTGGGATGCCCGTGACGTGTGATCGTCTGCGGACCCTCCGTCAGAGCCCGGTTTACCACCTCGCTCAGCTGATTCTTCGCATCCTGTAATTGCCAGTTCATACTTTTTAATCTAGCCAGACTAGCTAGATTGTCAAATGGCGGACCGCTGTTAGCCTGTAGGTTTTATGCCCCTACTTGCCGACTCCACCTACCGACCGCCATGGGGGCTAGCGAATGGTCATCTCCAGACGATTCTGCCTGTGCTCTTCCGACGTGTAGCACCGATCACCTACGAGAGGGAGCGCATCGCGACACCTGACGGGGACTTTCTCGATCTCGATTGGAATCGTGATCATCGCTCGGACTCCCTCGTCATCATCACCCATGGGTTGGAAGGCAACTCAGCCAACGCTTCCGTGCAGGGAATGGCGGGCGCCTTTCATCGGGCCGGATGGGATACACTGGCGTGGAACCTGCGTGGCTGCAGCGGGGAGCTGAATCGCCTGCTGCGCACCTACCACAGCGGTGCTTGGGAAGACCTGCAATCCGTCATCGAGTATGCCGCCGGCACCTACCTGCGGATTGCCCTCGTCGGGTTCAGCATCGGTGGCAACCTCACCCTCAAATACCTCGGCGATCATGGCACCTCGATCGATCCCCGCATCGTCGGAGCCGTGGCATTTTCCGTTCCGTGCGATCTGGCCTCCAGCGCCCTGGCGCTGGAGAGTCGCATCAACAGCATCTACATGAACCACTTTCTCCGGGATCTCCGTCGGAAAATCCGCGAGAAGGCCCTGACTTTTCCCGGAGGGATCCCCACACAGGGCCTCGATCGCATCCGCACCTTCCGTGAATTCGACGGCACCTACACCGCCCCGCTCAATGGCTTTCTCAGTGCCGAGGATTACTGGGCGAAGGCCAGCAGCAAGCCATCACTCCATGGCATCACCGTGCCGACCCTCCTTGTCAATGCTCTCAACGATCCTTTCCTCGGACCCGAATGTTTTCCAAAGAAAGAGGCCGCAGCAAATCCCCACCTCCATCTCGAA
>CAIPWR010000059.1 GCA_903868795.1 uncultured Spartobacteria bacterium
ACGATGTCATCGTCCACTCCAAGTGCGGCTCCGGGTGGAAGATGGTGTTCCGGCAGGGGAGACTCGACACCCTGAGCAAGGGGAACCATGAGCTCCGGATCCAGAGGGATCCCCTGAACCGGCCCACTGGCATTACAGAGAACGGGGTGAGCAGGGTGGCACTCAACCGAGATGAAAAGACGGGGCTGATGAACGCCCTAGAGATGAACGGGAAGAAATATCTCTTTGGGTACGAGGGGAAGCCTCGGGTCGAGAGTGTACTAGGGCAAAACGTGGTGGGAAGTGTGGAGCCAAGCCTCCATCAGATTAGTTACCCAGATGGCAAGAATGAGACTTATGACTTTGCGGTGACGGAAAAAATGCTCCCTGAACTGAAGATTACGGACGCTCAAGGGAAAGAAAGGGCAATCGTCTGGGGGACCGATGGGAAGATGCTCCAGGATGGGGAGTGGAATTATAAGATTACTCCTTCAAGGGATGCAGGTGCTAATGCGGCTATTGAGAGGACGAATAGCCAGAAGCAGAAGGAGTACTGGTTCAAGGATGAACTCAATGGGAAAGAGACGACGCTCGCTTTCGATGGAACCAAGACGGAAAGGAGCTGGTTTACGAGTGGGGTGCTGGCGGGAAAAGAGAGAAAGGAAATTACGATTCAGAACAATAAAATTATTAATCAGAATAGCTGGTCATATAATGAGCATGGTACTCTGATTAGGAGCTATCGAGAGGGTATTGCAACTGATTATGACGAGATGGGTAGACAAACTAAA
Organism: uncultured Spartobacteria bacterium; assembly: GCA_903868795.1. GTDB lineage: Bacteria > Verrucomicrobiota > Verrucomicrobiia > Chthoniobacterales > UBA6821 > UBA6821. The sequence goes on from CAIPWR010000059.1 coordinate 771, forward strand.
ATTAGTCAGAGCGGACGCTCTCTGAATTACACATATGATGCAGAGGGGATTATAACATCAATCACAAAAACACCATAATATGAAAGTACCCACAATAGTCGGACTCTTGCTCCTTGGCTTGATTTCTGTCGTTAAGGCAGAAGAAACCGATCCGAAGGTAATCCTTCAGAAATCAGCGGAGGCCACCAGTCAGCTCAAATCCTTCAAGGCAGATATGGTCATTGAAACGTTTGTTTCGCTTACACCACAGAGAGGAGTGGTTTATCAAAAAATGATGCCTGATGGTACAATGGCAATGCGAATGGAAATGGCGATGCCTACAAACGCTATGCCTCCAGGAATGGCTGGTATGCCTGCTAGCTATACGCTCGTTACCTCACAGGGTGCTTATACAGTGATGGGGGATAAAGTTATGAAAATGAATGGAATGCCAGGCATGGATAAGCTCAAGGATTTCATGAATCCCGAGGCACTTAAGAAACTTACCCAAGATGCACAGTCGGCTCAAGTGAACTATGGCCTGACCAATGGAATGGTTGATGGAAAGGAATGCTGGATTGTTTCAATTCCCACGTCTCCAGCGGCTTTGGAGGCTGTGAAAAAAGCTATGGATCAAGGGCCACAGAAAGACCTGATGGCTGCTATCAAAATGAAAATGAGTGCCATTCCCCTTCCCGCACAAAGTGTCATCTTTTTTGATAAACAAAGTGCTCTCATGGTTAAGCAAGAGTGCCTAGACTCCAGCAATCGAGTTTTGCAATCCATGACCTATCAGAATTTACAGCCGAATGTGGAAATTCAGGATCAGATGTTTAAACTCCCCGAGAACATACAAATCGAAGATATGAGCGCGATGATGCAAGTTCTTCTTAGAAATACAAAACTAACAAAATAAAATATGAAAGCGATAACAATAGATAATCTGGCAATCAGTACTTATAGCGGGACGAAATACGTGATGACTGGCAAAAATTGCATGCATAGTGTATTATGTATTTTAATGGCTATATTGGTTAGTTTATCCTATTTACAAACGACCAAAGCACAGGCTGCGTGTGTTACGCAAGCAACACTTAATGCAGATATAGGCAATATTGTTGCAGCTACAGCCGCAGATGTTGCTGCATCTATTGCGCTTGCTGCGGCACTTGCGGCAGTACCATTTGGATGGCTAGCTGTTGGAGAAGCTGCTGCTGCATTGACTGCTGCTGCAGCATGGGAATATTCAGCATGGACTACATATAATCAGGATTCGGCCCTCCCGCTTTGTTGCCCAAATCAATAATGGATATAATATTATACATTATTGTTGCTAACATTCTATTAACAGCAACAGGTTTTTTTTTATCTAAAACATTAAAAAAAGAATCATTAAAAAAAACTTTGACAGTTGTACAAATCCTTATGGGGTTTGATGTTTTATTTTTTATTCTCATAAATAAGAATGAATTTTTTTCCGGGAAAAACATGAAGATATATTTCCCGGTTTTAATTTGCTTTTGTATTATTATGTCACTTCAGTTGGTAAAAAGAAACGCCAGAAAACAATAATATATTTTTAGTGTATAGTTAGTTATATCCCAACTTAAACTAGATGTTGGGTATTGCAGACTAGCCACTTACTCCCCTCCGATGGAGATGTCAAAATGGAGAGCGAGAAATTGAGCATTTGCCTAATCATCTATAATATAATCTAAGAAAAAGAGACAGTGCGTATTCGATTGCACTTCTTACTTCTGCTTTTGGTGTTGCCATCGCTCCTGGCTGCGGAGGCACTCCATATGGAACCAGCTAGTGAAATGACACGGGCCGATTTTTATTATCTCGTCGCCATCGACCATCCCAAAGCTGTCCTGATCCTCTCTCCAGGCTGCAATGGCAGTGGCGAAAGTCTCGCCCGCTCCCCTGTCTGGCAGGAATTTGCCAAGCGGAACCACCTCGGCCTCGTCGGGCTTTCTTATGCATCTCCTGAGAAGGCGATTCATGATGGAACCGGCTACTACTATGCCTCGAAGGGCTCGGGAGATAAACTCCTCGAAGGCATCCGCAAGATCTATGGGAAGGATCTACCGCTTCTCCTCTACGGATTCTCGGGAGGAGCGCATTTCACTAGTCGCTTCGAGGAGTGGGCTCCCTCGCGGGTCATTGCTTGGTGTGCGGATTCTGCCGGATGGTGGGATCTCCCTCAGCATCATACGGCCAATCCACCCGGCATCGTGGCCTGCGGTGAGAATGATCCTCGCTATGGGGCCTCACTGAGCTACTTCAAGCAGGGCAGAGCGGCTGGGAAGCCGTGGCTCTGGTTGAGTCTGCCCAAGATCGGGCATCAGGCCTCCCCGGCACTAGAGGATTTTGCACGTAAATACTTCGAAGCAGTTCTGAAGCGGGGTGGATGTTCTGCCTTGTCACTAGGCGTGTGGGTGGATGTAGATACAAAGAAGGTCCTCTCTGAATCTGAGGCAAAGGCAATACCCTCGGAGTCGGGATGGCTACCTGATCCATCGCTCACCCAAGACTGGAGGAAAATTCATGAACCTTAGGGTTATTACCCAGCTAGTGGCCTGTATGCTGATGGTGCAAGTTTTAGCTCCTCAGCTCCATGCGGAGTTCTTCAAGATCGATTCGGTCAATGCTCTTTCGTCACCTCCCAAGGATGGGATCGCTATCTGGTATGATCAGCAGAGGCAGACGAATGCGCAGTCGGATCTGCAATTTCAACCCTCTCTGGTGGTCAATCTGAGGCCGCAGCAAGATATCGCTGGCAAAGATGTCTATGTGCGGTGCCATTTCTATGATCAGGCGGGGAAGCTGATGCTCTCTCTGCCAGTTCCCTCGAGGGCGACTCAGCATGACTACGCGACTCCGCTAAAGGGGATTTCGATACCGACGATCATCAAGTCCGATGGGGCGACGAGGGTGTTCTTTCAAATGCCTAAGGGGGTGACTGCCGCGATGTGTCATGCGGTGGTGGTCTTCGGTGATAAGGATGAGGCGAGTGCGGTGTCATTCCCCCTGGGGCTGGGGATCTCTTCATTCCAGTTTCCCGAGAAGAAGCTGGCGGAGAATCATTTCATCAAGGATGTGAAGAGGAAGGTGGCTGTGGATCCGCTAGTGCAGTACGAGGCCAAGAATGTGAATACGAAGGCGAAGGTGAAGCAGTTGACGCTCTTTCTGAGGATGCCGAATGAGGTCTCCGATCCTTCGGAGCTCAATGGGGTCTTGGCACTTTGCGTTCTTGCGGGCGCGGTCGATGAGGTGAAGCAGAAGCTGCAACAGGAGGAGATGTCGGGGGATTACAAGGGGCTCTTTGCCTATGCCAACAAGAACAAGCTCGCCCTGCTGGTCTGGGCCAGCTGTAAGGGGGGGTGGGACCCCAGCAGGAACTACGATGAGATGGATCGGAAGGAGTTCCTACAAATGGAGGAGACGTTCAACGATCTGGCAGATACGTGGGATCGTGGGGTGTCCGAGCTGGTGGAGAAGTATCATCTTCCGAAGGGAGACTTTCTGGTCTGGGGGGTCTGTCGGGCGGCGCAGTGGGCGCAGCGTCTTTGTCTGCGGAAGCCAGATCGATTCCTGGGCTGCTACATGCTGATCCCGGGGAGTTTTGACAAGCCGACGACTGAGGGAAGCAAGGTGCTCTGGTGTCTCTGCACCGGGGAGCAGTATGGGGGCTATGAGCGGGCGCTTGCCTGGTATAAGGAGTGTCGTGCTCTGAATTATCCGATGATTTTCAAGGCCTATGAGGGGCTGGGGCATACGTCGAGCGCGAGTTCCCTGGGGATGGCTTTCCAGTTCTTTGACTTTGCCCTGACGCAGAAGGATCTGCGGGATCAATATGACAAGTTAATGGGTAGCCGACTGGGGGCGTCACGGATGCAGTCCTCTGGCCAGTCCTTGGGGCCGTGGCCGGAGGCGTTCAGGAATCCCCAATTCTACGGGGATATCGTGAATCAGGAGGTGTATCCCTCCGATCAGGTGGAGATGATCCCGGCGGGGTTCCGGACTCCTTTGCCAACGAAGGCTCTGGCGGACTACTGGCTCCAAGGCAAAAAATGAGCGATCTGCACTTTCACGGGATCTGGCGGATGGACTGGGGGCTGGGCAATCCCAATAAGACGGGTGCCCTCATTGCCATCCTGATGGTGGCGGTGTGGATGCTGTCGCTTTGGAGGAAAGGAGGATTTTGGGTGGCGCTGGCCCTTTTCACAGGGCTGGGGATTTGCCTGATCCACACGATGTCGCGTGGCGCGCTCATCGCGCTCTCTGCCGGCTTGATCCCTCTGCTGCTGGCGGCACCGAGGCCGTGGGGGCGCGGGAAGATCATGGGTGCGGTCGCGGCAATCTGGGTGATCGTGGGGGCGTCGGTATATCTCAATGCGGGTGAGCGGCTCGGTCAGGGGATCGTTCAGGAAGATCGCTCGATCACCAATCGCTTTCAGATCTGGAAGGTGGCCCCTCGGATGATGGTCGATGCTCCGGGAGGCTGGGGAATCGGTAGCTCGGGGGCTGCCTACATGCAGTGGTATCAGCCTCTTTCAGGTCATGAAAACTACCGGACGCTGGTGAACAGTCATCTGACTTGGATGGTGGAGCTCGGGTGGCCGCTACGGGTGGCGTATCTCTTTGGATGGGGGGCTGTATTTCTGCTCTGCTGGCCGCGCGGGACAGGTCGGTGGCTGGCCGTTCCGCTTGGGATCTGGATGACTTTTTTCGTAGCGGCGGCTTTCAGCTCCGTTGCGGAGTCCCCTTGGCTCTGGATTGCGCCGGGAGTGGCTCTGATTGCCGTGCTGGGCTATCGGATCAGGGGCCAGATCTGGCCCCCCGGTAAGCTCTGGCTGATCCCGATCGGGGCAAGTTTCCTCATCTGCGGGATACTAGCTGTGCTGGGAACAAGGCATCTCTCGATGGTTCACAAGCAGGGGGGCGTGATCGTTTGCGGGGCAGGGAAGCCGCAGGTGTGGATCCTGCCGGATCCCAAGGTCATGGGAACCCAATGGGGGAGAGCGCTGAGGCAGCTGGTGAAGAAATCGCCAGAATGTGTCGGCGTGGTGCTCGATGCCGGAAAGATGCCGTCACTCCAGAATGAGCATGTCGTGATCTCGGGCTCTCCACTGCCTGTCGGGAAGCTTGCGGAGGTGATGGCGACGGCGGGTAAGGTGACTCTGGTGAATCCGCGCTTCTACCCGCAGGAGGTGGGCTTTGACCCGGCACGGATGAATGTTGAGCTGGTGATCGGCGAGTTTTCGGACTCTCCTGCTGCCGCTGTCTGGAAGGAGAAGCTGCCTGCCAAGATCTTACCGGGAGTGGGAGATTACCTGCCGGACTGGAAGGTCGTGATGGGCAATCCCGAGAAACCCTGAAATGTTGACCCAAAGATGAAGAAAGATCCTGTCATTGAAACAATACCCGGACTGCTCGGTGCGGATTTCCTTCAAGTAGGAATCCTAATTACGGTGGGGCTCTGTGCCGGGCTACTGATCAATCAGTTCCGTGATGCACCGCTGCCATGGATCTACCAGAGCAAGACGGAACGGCTCGATCGCGCGGTCACTGGACTGGCAGCCAAAGCAGCGAATGTTCCGGAGGAGGAGAAAGCCGCGCCCGCCTCGCATGAGACTGTGCCGGAGAGTCTGACGCTGGAGCAGTTCCAAGCCTGCGTGACAGGTAAGAAGGCTCTCGTTCTGGATGCGAGGCCGGAGCTTTTCCACCGGATAGGGCATGTGCCGGGATCGATCGCCCTACCGCGTGATGAATTCGAGGTTTACTACAAGAAGCATCAGGTGGAGATGGAGAGGAACAAGGCGCAGCCGCTGGTAATCTATTGCTCTGGAGGATCGTGTGAGGACAGCGGGCTAGTAAGCGAGACGCTGAAGAAGCTCGGCTATACCAATGTGGGTATCTTCCGAGGCGGATGGGACGAGTGGACACACGCCGGACTGCCCGAGGAGAAATGACCATGAACGAAGAACTCAAGACCAGTGCCATGGAACGATTTCTGGGGAATCGGTGGTTCCTGCTGCTCCTCCGGTTAGTGATCGGTGGAGCCTTCCTCTATGCGGGATACCTGAAGGTACGGGATGGGGTGGCCTTTGCCGACAGCATTGCTTCTTTCAAGATCCTGCCCTCGGAGCTGATTAACGTCATGGCACTTGGATTGCCTCCCTTAGAAATCTTCCTCGGGGTGATGCTAGTGACAGGCTGGAGAGTGAGGGTGGCCTCCCTCGGAGTGCTGGTCCTCAGCATCATCTTTGCCTTCGCTCTAGGACAGGCGCTCATGCGAGGGCTCCAGGTGGATTGCGGATGCTTTGGATCGGGCAAGCCCTCCACCCTGAAGACCTTCCTCGCTCTCGGTCGCGACGTCATCCTCATCGCCGCCAGTTCCTGGCTCTGGGTTATGGGATCCGATCTGAAACCTAAACGGCGCTAGGGCGGTTCGGAAACCCAGTCTTACCGTTAAAGCTACAAAGGGAGGGGCTCCGCTCACCAGTAGAATGGCATGCTCTCAAGGCAGCATCCGTTTGGAGTCATCATTCCCTTCGTGGAGTTTGTGGCAGAGGTGATGGGTTGGGAGAGATGGCCTTTCGCGGCAGATCCACGGGAATTTTGGCACGCTGGATGATGCGCTATTAGGGCAACTTATTAGCGTAATGCATCATATTTCTTTTAGGCAAAAAAAGTGTTGCAAGAAATAACGGACGTGCATTAGACGAGACGAAGTTCATCGGCTGCCGTGGAAGTTTTCCTGGTCTGACTGGGAAATGAAAACGGACTCGATGAGTTAATAATGTTGGTGAAGCTGTTATGGGTTATGGATTACCAAATCCGCCAAATCCAAATTCTGCATCAATAATTGGTTCTTCAGTTAGCCATATAGAAGAATAATAAAATGACTTTAAGAATAATATCTATTTTATTTATAATATCTGGAATAAAAGCTCTTCTGACTGGACATGATGGAAGACACAATACACCACAATTATATGGTATAGCAGCGTATGTTTCAGGTGGATTATTTCTTGCTGTAGGAATTATTGGGTTAGTGATCTCATTAAAAAAAATGAACCCATGAGTCAACCAATAGTATGGGGAGTGCCACCTAATTGAGAGAGATGAAGTGCAATCGAAGCTACTCGGCTACGAACCGACCCATACGAAGAGGGGCCAGATAGCCAGATCAACCTCCCGCGCCATGAGTCATATCAAGAGGGAGAAAGTTTCGAGAAACCAGCCAGCCCCCAACAAAAAATAATCGATGATCATAAAACATCAAGATCCTGATGAAATTGCCAGAGCCAGAATGAATCTGATTCAGTGGACCGCTCTGGCTACGAGAATGAATCGAGTCGAATCACTCAAACAACTCTCTAACCTTCCTCGATTCAAAATCATCAAGAGGTCGTCAGTTTCTGAGGTCGCCAATCTTAAAAAATTCCTCTGCAATGGATGGACTACAGAATCTCTTCTCAAAAAGAATGCGTCGTCATTTGAAGGAGAAGCACTCAACCACAGCCTCGTATGGGCATTTCCTCAGGCCTACTACTCCGTCTACGCAATGACTTTGGCCTACTTCGACGTCTCTGGATTCACGAACAACAAATCCCACTTCTCCATCATCAAAAAATTTGGAGACGAACTCGGTCACGGGCATTACCCGGAAAGCATCTCGTTCTATGCAAGCGGTGGAATTGAACGCAAAAGAAAGTTTAAGAATTGTCAGAAAAAAACTCTCCCTTCTTCTCTCCACCAAGACAATTCCAACCCAGCCGTCGTTGATAGCCTTATCGCAAGCTTGCTCGACTCAACCCGCAAGTATGACTTGAAAGAACGATTGAAAGCCCAGCCGCACAAAACAAAAAAAGGGAAGCCTAAAAAGAAATTCACCGATGAGGACTATGATAAAGCCTCATTCCAAGAAGGTCACACCTCCATTCTCAGCTTTCTGTATAGGAAAAGAATCAAGAGCAACTACCACGACATCGACAGTCTTTTAAGTTCACAACTAGAAGCAGATAAAATCTTTGCCAGTATTATCAGTGTTATTGATTGTCTTCATGCCGTCCATGAAGCGTACATCGTCAAAGCTATCGGAAAAAAAGAGTACAGTTCCATTTTAGACGGGCTCCCTTCCAAAACTTCAACATTGCAGCCAAAGAAGAGGCTCCTCGATATTGAGCAGATTCTGAGCTGAAGTGACCTGTCTTGTTGGAAGGCACACATCAAAATTGAAGTTCGAGTGAGATGACGTGACCTCCCTGATTTGAATGCTCGGTGCTTTAGTCTTTGAGGCAACTGACCTTCAACCTCTCCCTGACTATATCACCCAGATACTTCTGAACCGTCCGCTTCATGGGTCGGGCTCCAAGAGACTTGGTGATTCCTTTTCTGATGAGCATCTCGACAGTTTCTTCATCTACCGTCAGATCCATCCCCATCTTCCGGTATCGCTCGACCTCCTCTCCAATCACGATCATCGCGATCTCCCTCTGGGTCTCGGGAGTGAGAGGCTTGAAGACGATCTTCTCATCGAATCTCCCGATCAGCTCCGGCCTGAAGTGACGGTGTAGCTCCGCAAGGACGGCCCGCTCCAGCGTCGCAAAGGGTAACCGGGTGGGCCTCATCAACTGCTGGGAGCCTATGTTGCTGGTGCAAACCACATAGAAGCCGCTCAGGTTATGGGTCCGATGATCGGTCAGGGTGATCCGAGCAGCATCGAGCATCTGGAGGAAGAGATCCCAGATCAGCCGATGCGCCTTCTCAATCTCATCAAAAAGGAGGACACCTTTTCTGTGATTAGCCAGCACCTTCCCAAGTCGTCCGGGCATCCCGGTCTCATCGCCAAGGAAGAGCTTCACGCTGTCGACGTGCTGGAACTCCGACATGTCGAACCGATGAAGCGCACCTTCTCCGAAAAGATAGCGGGAGCATTCCAGGGTAAGCTCGGTCTTTCCGACACCAGTGGGACCAAGGAATAAGAACGAGCCTAACGGCTTATCCGGGGGCTGAAGCCCAAGCTCTCCACGCTCCAAAACGGAGCAAACTCTCGGGATGACATGGCCCTGTCCCTTGATCCTGGAGTCAAGGTATCCCTCCAAGCCGGAGAGTTTCTGGATGAGGGCGGGATCGGGAATCATGAGCGGGATGGAGATGGGGATGGGGCTGAGGATGGACCTTTTCCACGCCACCACTGTCGGAACGCATAGTCGGGACGTAGCCGGGTGAACCATTCGGGGTAATTTCCCTCCGGGGTAATGGGTGCCAGGAGTCGTTTTCGAAAAGGTTTCTCACAGTGGCAAACGATCGCCGTGAAGCGGGGGAGCTTTCTTAACCGGAAGGCATCGAACCACGGCTTGATCCGGGTTTGGTAGTTATAGGAACGCTTCCCGGCGGACCAGCCCCAGGACTTCTCTGTGACTTCATGCTCCCCGATGTTCTTGGATGCGATCACTGCGGAATCATGGTTAGCCACAGTGAAGATCAACTCGTTGCTCAGATTGAGCATCAGGACATCGGCATACCGCTTATCGAGGGAGCCCAGAAGCGACGTGTAAGCCTGGGTAGCCAGCACCATGGTCGCCTTCGCTTCACGGATGACGCCAGCAGCCCGGTGATCGGCAAAGGCCGACTCTGCCCCAGTGATGATTTCTTGTCCCTCATCAGCAAAGAGAATGAGAAGATTATCCTTTTCTCGCTCCTCCGCCGGTTTGTCGAAACGACTGAGGGCATGGAAGTAATAGGAGAGCTTCAGGATCGTATTGATGTAGAGCCGCTCGCTCTGGAACTTCTGCGGCATCGCGAGGCAGACGATCTTTCCCTGGTCGATCTCCGAAACTGAAAAGGTTGGCTCTTCCGCACAGAAGACCTCGGCGATCTCGGGATTGAGGAAGAACTCCAGATAGGTGCTGAGGGTCCCCTGAACACCTCCAAGCTGTTCAGGGGGCTGCCCTAGGTAGCCCTGAATGGCTGCCAATAATTCCCGTGATCGCTGATCGCCCCGCTTCTCGAGCATATCAAGGGTTGACGTGCTATCGTCGGGACTTAGAAGAAGCCGATGGATGTTTGGGATGGTCACGAAACACTCCAGATGGCGCAGGGTTTCAAAGGCCATTTGGATGGCCAGCTGTGCCTTGACGCGAAAGAAGGGATTGCCGCCCCGTCCCCCGGTCAATGAAACCGCTGTATCGACGATCACCTTGGCGTAGGTGGAGGCGGGTACCTTGGGATTGCCGGTCAGGTTGATGGAATGAGGTGGCCTCCAAAGCATGCTTTCCCCCTCAGGGCGAGTTTGAAGAAGAACGAGATCGTCACTTCTCCCGAAGTGGGTAGCCATCCGCACAAGAATCTCCCAGTAGAGCCCTTTCTGATCCAGGCAGATGCCGCCCCAGTTCTTTACGTTCTGAAAAATTTGGAAGGTGATCGTATTGATCCCGGACTGGGTCTTCCCAGAGCCAGTCCTTCCGGTGATGAGCCATCCCCTGACAAAATCCTCCATCGACCAGGAGAGTCCGCCCAGCCGGACCACGACATTCCCAGCGTGGGATTCACCGAAAAGGCTCCACGCCCCGAACGCTGCACTAAAAGCAACGACCACCCATGAATAGGGTGGAACGAGCAGGAAGTGCCCCAGCAAGGCCCCGGCGATACTGCCGAAAAAGATAATGAGATCAGCTATGCTCATCCGGAGGCATGGGGTGAGCTCGGCTCAGGAGATAGTCGAAAAGACGACGATCAGGGTCTTTGATCTCATGCCTGAACGATTTGACGTTCACGACGGTGATCCCATCGATCTCGGAAATCGCTTCATGGTGGAATGACTCCACGAGCTTCGGTTTGAAAACCAATCCCTCGCAGATAATAAACTCAGAATACCTGACGTTGTCCTTGGGATTGTGGTTGGGTCCTGTGATAGGCATGGGTCTGTGGTTTGGTTATGAAGCCATAACGCTGGCTATAGATGCGGTGATCATCCCGGTAGGTTTGCTTCATCCGAAAGAGGAGAGACTGCATCTCCCGGATGGAGAGTTTCTCGATGGCACCGGCCACCTTTTCCGCGGTGTGGACAGCCTTTGGCTTTCTCCTGCCGAGCAGGAGAGGAACGCGGCGAATGAATCGAACGGCACGCTGGGCCTGACGCCGTTTCTGTAATTCCCGCTCCAGTTTTTGGATTCCCTCGTAGGCATGGCGCAGTCGCGTAGCGTAGAGGGTTTCCTCCTGACGGAGGCTCTCCAATTGCTTCACCGGGATCTTCGGATGGATTGCGATTTTGTCGGCATCGAGACGCTTTTCGAGGTGCTGACGGAGCTTTTCCGGATCGGAAAGCAGCTTATCCCAGCGTCGGTTTTCCCGATCAAACGAGCGCATCAGATAGGTCATCTGGTTCTTGTTTCCTGACTCTCGGGTGCGCGACATGCTCAGCCCCACATAAGCCCCGTTGGCAGTCCGGGGACAGATGGCCACATGGGCGTGAAGGTTGTCCGTATCATGATGCAGTCCGTAGGCGTAACCGATCGAGTCCTTCGGGTGAAACCGCTGCTGAAACCGGTTCAATACCGTCTTTAACGAGCTCTGAAGCACGACGTCGGGATTGAGTCCTGCCGACACCAATTTATCGTGAAAAGCCTCTGACATCGTGAAGACCAACCGGTGCTGGATCACTGGGTTCGAGGAAGAGGTTTTGAACTGCTGCAAGTGCTCAAACCACGCCTCATTGATCCGCTTTTTGCGCTCGGTATTGGAGAGGGACATGGGTGAGGACCGGCTCCCATTTGCTTTCAGAATGATCCTGTGATGCAGGAAGCCCCCAGCATGAACCTGGCCCATTGTTTCCTTCGAAGCGTAGTCGCTGAACTGCTTGAGCTTTTTCCCAACTGCTGTGTGATCTGTCTGATCCTCAGACTGGGATTGATCAATCCGTGCGGCAACTTTGCGTGCAGAAGTCTCGTCGAGATATTCCAGATCCAGACGCGATCTCCATGTCTTCTTGAATGGGAAAATCATCCCATCCTTCATGTGATTCCCTCAATACGCTCGATGAGATAGTCGATCTTTTGCTCCATCCTTCCACGCAGATCGGGATCGATCTTGTGCTCCACTGCCCCCTGGAAAAGCAGGGCCTCAATAACCTCGGTTCGCTTGCTGCATCCGAGTGATTTCTTGAGCGTCTGGAGCCTCCGCAGCGCATCGGGCGAGAGGGTCATTTCGATACGGCGGGAGCCGGGAATTCGTGAGGTTGTCATGGTGAGAATTACGAAATTGCCATGTGGATTCCGGAGCGTGCCCGACACGCGCAGGAACCAGTTCTTTGCGCAGCAAAGGCGGAGCTGTGATTTTTCCCGGAAAAATCACTTTGCTCTGTTCCATACGAGCCCCGAAAAATACGGGTTTTTGAGTCACTTGGACTCTGTTCCAAGGTTCTTGGATGGACCGAGCTGGAGGTGAATAAGGAGCCGATTGCCGGGATGCTGAAGGCCCAGCCGAAGACTCCCGGTAATGGGCGGATTGGAAGCGGGTCTTTTTGCAAGGTGAGCTGATTGGGAGGAGGAGGCAGGCACCGGGTGAAAGCTTCAGCGGAACCCAGTGCCAAAAGCGCAGCGGCTGACTCCGACCAATGAGCGTGACGGAGGTGTGGATACACGGGTCGGAAGGTCATAGGTGGATGCCTCTGGTTGGCGGTGTCTGGCCGGGAATCTTTTGAGCAAGAGCTCGCTCCTCCTTGGGGGTGGCGAGACCTGCCGGGGACTGGGATTCTCCGAGGGACTCCTTCTGCTCGATCCCGAGGATTAAATCGGTGCTCCTCTGAGCCTGTGAAGAAGTGGTGAAGATCATCCTCGGATCGTTCTGGAACTTCTCGATCCAGGATCCGAGGTAGGCCGCTGAGTTGTCGAACTGAACTTGGTTCAAAATGCCCGCCTCATTGGAGAGGAACGATGCCCCGAGTTCCGCGATCAACTCCTCCTTGGAGTATCGCTCCGACCCGAACTTGATCGGCAGGGTGACACCCTCCCGGTCCAGCCGGGAGGCGTGACCCGTCGAATGGGTCATCTCGTGGAAGAGAGTCTGGTAGTAGGACTCGGGACTCCGGAAGGTTTTCTGGGCCGGCATTCGGATCACGTCCTCAGTCGGCGAGTAGACTGCCGCGAAGCCGGTGTGGTAGATGGGGCAAGTCTTCGCCTCCGAAACGATCTTGGCGGCCTTATCGAGGGGCTGGATGACCTCCTGGGTGGGTGTCTGAGCCGGGGCTTCGATCCCCTCGGTCTGGTCGAGGTTGAAGGCGTTGCTCCAGCGGATGAAGGGGATCCGTGTGGGGCGTCCATTGCTCCCGAGGATCATGTTCCCGTAGTCATCCCGTTTCTCGAAGAGCTTGTAGTAGATGACCGGGGTGGCTTTCTCACCCTTCTTGACCTTCCCGTCGAGGTCATGGGCCTGCTTGAAGGTCAGCCAATAGGGGGACTGGAAGTCGCTCCCCCCGAGGATCAGGGAATTGATCCCTCGGTAGGGTTTCTTGGAGACGATGTTCTGGACTCCTGCCCACGGCTTCTGCCACGGAACGGTCCCGCGTTTAAGCTGGTCGATAAACCGAGCTGTGATGATCTCGTAGATGTCCTTGCTCACAAGGCCACCTCCTCACGGGCGTGGGCTATGTGGAGGATGGCTTCCTGTTCGGAGAGACCGAACCGGCGCCCCACAGCAGACGTGAGGTCTTCTCCCTCAATGTTGCCGGTGAAGAGCGGGGTCTCCCCGGCGGGAACCCCACGGTCGATTTGGAGAAAGAAGTAATCCTCCAGGATCAGGGGATAGATTTGCTCGGGAGACGTGGGAAGCATGGGTCAGATGCCAAGGCCTTGGCCGAGGGTGTTGATGATGGCTCCCAGGTCTTCCTTGCGCACAGGAACGGGCGAGACGCTCAGCCCGGGGTCTACCCGCCCAAAGGCATCACAAACCCAGCAGTCGGCCACGTAGGCTCCCGGAGGGGTCGTTTTGGAGGCGAGGGTGAAGCAGTTGAAGCGGGGATCCGATGCCGAGGCATGGGGGACCCCTCCCTTGGCGCGATAGATCGCCCCGTGGATGAAATTGGGGAGGGGTCCTTCCACGCTTACCTCCAGTTGATGGAGTGGCAGAAGTTGAGGACGAGTTCCTCGACCTCGCTCTCGGTGTAGTGGAGCGAGAAAGCGAGGTCCTCGAGGCTTTCCTTGCCGATCAGGTCGGAACGGACGCAGTAGAGCACCACGGCGGCACGAAGTCCCTTTTCGGAAGGTTCGTCCGCCTCGGCGACCCACTCGAAAGTCCGGCCAAGGACTTGGCAGATCCGATCGATGCTTTCGTCGCCTTCCTCCGGAAGGGGCTCAATGTGCTCAACGGGGTGCCGTGTGTCGGCGTTCTGGATGTCGTTTTCGGGTGTGTTGGATGCATTCATCCCCGGCACGCTGCACGAAAAAAACGACCTTGGTGCTCCCGATCGGGAGCAACTTTTCGATCCCCAAAAAAACCAGCGCTGGAAACGACACGGAGATTATCGCCCGTGCAGCTGCGTTTTGAAGCCAGCCAAGGCGCTCAATGACAGCCCCTATCAATGGGGTAAGCTCAACGGGACGTCTAGTGTCGCTTTGAAGAAGAAAGAGCCTATTTTATATGCCTAAAAGAGTAATTGGGGCGGCTTCTGGAGTGGAGCATAATAGAGGAGTCGATCCCGTGCCCCCTACTGTGTAGAAAAAACAATACGCCGTTGCTAGGAGTGTCAGCCGAGATGGCGGATGTCCAAATCTCCCCACTTAGACCTAAGGTATTCGACAACAAGCCGACGATGGCAGTGATGAGGCTTATCCTCACTACACAAGAGACAACCTCCTTTAATCGTCGCTGGATCAATGCGTTTTTCGACCTCGCGCTTTTTCATTAAGTCCAGAAACGCGGGTTCATATACACTCCAGTCTCCCTTGTGTTTCTTGTAGGCATTTAGAATGTCAGCTGTTGGAGCTAGCAATGGCTGATGGATGTAGTTAATGCCGATGATCTCTTTAAGAAAGTATTGGAGATCATCCCTCTTTGAAAAACCTGCAAGTTGGGAAACATTGTTAAGCCGCACATCCACCACACGCTTGGTGCCACTTTTTTGTAGCATCTTAAAAAACTCAGCGGCTGTCTTCTTGGTGAAGCCAATAGTGTAAACAGTCGTGTCAGCATTCATCGTTTGGTGGGGTCTTCCTCGTTACTGAGGTCTGTGTTTCGTCAATGTAGTTAATCTCCTCGCCACGCCGAATATAGGCTTCATCAATCATCTCATCCTCACAACGGAAGAAGTCATGGCCATGGGAGAAGTATCGAGATAGCAAACGCGCTTCCGCTTGAGCATGGGACTCTAGGCTTGCATCACTGCGGATGTGATAGATGTCGGCAAACTCCTTGGCATTGCGACAAACCAGAATAGTTCGATGGCAGTCTAAGGGTTCGCGTTCGGAGCACATGAGCGCGATTCGGTATTTGGAAACACCATTTCGCAGTCGCTCGATTCCCATCTTATAGGCGGCGGTCTGCGCAATTAGTCGGTAGTCAGCTCTTGGGCCGATGTAGCACTCGAGTTCCAAGCGTCGTGCGCCTAACTCGGCTCCGAGAAAGACATATCGAAAACCATTTGAGTTCAGCCCCTTCTCCAACGTATCCCGAGAGAACCACGGAAACCGGCTAGACGGACGCGACCGGACATCAGCCACGACCTCAATCCGATGTTGCTCTAAAAGCCCAAGAAATGAGGGGAACTCATGAGTAGAGTGACCGATTGTGAAAAGCGGGTTCATGTATTCATTCCTACCTTCGGATAACACTACGCATGCTTGCGAATCCCTGGTGGTGCATCGGGAAATGTGTAGATTCCATTTGCCTGCATCCAATAGGCATTCTTTTGATCGGGCGGCTGGAAGGCTCTACTCAGTCCGATTCTCAGGAAGACCTCCGCCTGATTGTGAATCCAGTTATTTAGATCACCAAGATTCCCAGCATGATGACGAGATTGCGCAAACTTGTGAAATCCCAGGTCTGTGATGGGAAAATCCTGATAACTGCGGCCAGAAGAATCATGGAACCTTAATTTCAATGTGCCTTGTTTGTAACCCTCATAAATGAAGACTGTATTTGGATCGACTTGGAGACTTATGATCGAGCGATCCAAAGCGTGATCGATTGGCACCCCTCGATCTCCATGTGGCAATTGAATATTGAAACCCTGAGTTATACTTGGAAAGCATGTCGCCGCTAAAACTTCCCGAAAAATATTAGACGAGCATGCTCCGATATACTTCAAATCTTTATAGCAGCTATCCTCCTTGTGCGGCCCCTCCCTATCATTCTTATACTCAAAGTCGCCGCTCAGAATGCCGCCTGGAAGAATTGAAAGTTCATCGCATATGTTGCGCGTGATATAAGGTAACGGGCGGATACACTCCTTTGTGTTGTAGTCGATGCCGGCAGTGCAAACCTTCAAGTCTTTGTTGAACCGGGTTAGATCGGTGATGATGATGTGACGATTCATACTAGCTGGCGTGGTGATTAAGATTTTGATTTTCTCTTCCGCCTTGTTTTTTCGATCGGCTCATCTCGCTCGTGAGTAGAATCCTGCACTAAAGATGAAGGAAGATATTTCGCATGAGTTTTAGAGAGATATTCTTTCGCTGTTGTTAGATCAGCGGAGTATTTCAGCTTCTCGCTATAAAAACTCAACCGAGCCGCGGCTTGTTCGAGGATTTGCCCCCAAGTCATTGCTTTCACGACAATCTTACCATCGTCGCTCTCCCAATAGACTGAAGGATTGTTATCCTTTTGTCTCATAAGCATCTCACCTTCTTTGTCGAAGTCATTGCTGACGGCAATGAATGTCCAGTGAACCTCTTCAACTGTCCGGAATCGCTCATCGGCTCCGACTGCTAGCGCATATTTCCGGGTTTGATTTAACACTTCTTCCGTTATTTTCTGAATTGGCCGTTTGAGCTCGATTACAAGGTGCTCCACATCCTTGCCAGGAATGTGCTCGATCCGGCGAGAGAGCATCAGATCCAGAATGCCTTTGGAACCATCGACATTGGTAACCGGTGGCTCAGGGGTCAGTTCTTCTCGACCCAGTATTTTGAGGTGCCGCTGAAGCGCTGCAGTCAGCCCCTCATCATCCACGGTCAAATGATACTTCTCTCCAAATAACCATGTCTTGCCGACCAACATGCGGTGCAACTGGCTCCGTTCTTTGAATCGTTTCTTATCTTCACCAAATACCAATTCCCGAAATCCTTGAATGAAGTTGAGGCGATTGGTAACTTCCTTTGCGGCCTCAATTATCGCGGTTAGAGATGTCTTTTTAAGCAATGCAGCCAGATCGTCCTGTGCCTCTTTGGGCAACTTCAGTGCCTCTTGAATGATGCGTTGAAGTGATTCGGGATTTTCGCTGATAGCCTGACGTAGAAGAGTAAATGTAAATCTCTTGTTCTCAAAATTTCCATTTTCAAAGTCCTTCAGGTGAGCATTCACATTTACGGCGCAGACGTCGAATACTTGACGCTCCACACTCTCGAGAGGATTTACAGCTTCGCCTTCATAGGGATATATTTTTTCTTCCTTCCACTGTTTGACCATCACGGCACCTTCTTCAGCCGCCCGTTCCCGGAAATAGTCCTTTAGTCGATTTTTAGCAGCATCGATTAGAGCCTTCACACCCGGATGCAACTCACCAAGCTCTAACTGGTGATCTGAGCCTGTGGCCAAATCATTGAAATATTCACATTTTAGATATGCAGTAAATCGAAACCCCGGAGCGTGTATTCCGGGCAGCACCTCAGCAAGTGCGACTCCGCGGGGATCACAGAGATACAGCCGTCTTTTCTCAGGTTCGAATGTCCATTCGATTACGGTTAACGTCGCATCGACATTTTTGCCGTCTTCAACTTTTACACTTTCAATTCACAAGCGTCCGGTTATAAGTCCCACAGCATCAATTGGTTATTTTTGTGAGGCATGTAAGATTTGAAGTCGGTTTCTGTAAGTAGCTCATGGATAGGAACTTTCTCAAAAGGATGAATGCTCAAAAGCTGGAAGGTTCT
>CAIPWR010000060.1 GCA_903868795.1 uncultured Spartobacteria bacterium
AATCGTTGCTGTAGCGCGGGAAAGACGGCTTGGTTGCGGGCTTGGCTGAACTTGTTGAAAAACCTTCCGTAGCTACTTCCCGAGGGTGTCTGCTTCCACCCAAAGAGCGCTTTAAGCGTGTCTTCGTACCGCAATACCTCGGTGTGGCTCATCCGATAGCAGCCCATCCAGACGTTCACGAGGTAGCTCTCCACTACCAAGCGGGGATCATACCCCCTTGTTGCTTCCCAGTTCAGGAAGTGGTGCCTCGGCCAAATGGGCACTCACTCCGCTCCTCTCCAGTACCTCCTTCATCAGCCTCATCCCTCCCCACGCTGTTACCTTCTCATCACTGTACTCGATCTCATATTGTGGGTTCACCATACAGGTGATCCTCCCTACTCTGTTAACTCCTGCCTATCGCAAAATCTGGGTTTATAGATCCGCTAAAATTAGGGAAAGCACTTTTGTCTTGAGATCTTTTAGCCAATCTCTTCCAAGGCATCGCGGATCGCGACCGTGATGTCTCGCCCCCCATCTCCCCCCAGTCGCTCATCAATATCCTCAAGACGGTGGATCCAGTCCGAGACTTCCTTCCTGCTGTAGGGACCGCCTGCTGCTTCACAGAAGTGGGTGCGGCATCCGAACGGACGTCCCTCGTAGATCATGCAGCGCGATGTGTAGGGATGGAGGAGAGGACAGGCTCCATCCTCACGATCCGGGAGTTCCTTGCGACCTGCGGCTCGGACAGCCTTCGCGGCCGTGAGAGCCTCCCCTTTGGTCAGAACGGGAGTCTGTCCTGTGAGATGAAAGCGGCAGCACTCGGTCTGCAGCGTGCAATGACGCTCGGGAGGATTGGCCTTGAGTTCAGCATAGATCTGCCGGACTCCGGCAACGGCCTCTTCGGTGTCGCGACGGGGGTCAGAGGTTTTGTGGGGGTTACGTTTGCGCACGAGGTGGAGAGAATGATGAAGGATGAATTATGAAAGATGAATGGTTGAAGCTTTCGACTTCTTTGAAATTGTCGTGAGGATTGCAAGCAGCTCATCACACTCCCTACAGAGATCCCTTGTTTTTTGAAGGGATAAAATCCCTGATTCTATGAGTAGTTCCAACCAATATGCGGTCTCATCAAGTTCTTTCAGGCAATCACCGATCTTGGCAATAAATTCGTTTTTGGAGCGTGATCTGTTTGCTTCACGGTAATTAGCGCCGACGGACGTTCCTGATCTGAGGACTTGTTTACCCAGAATCTGTGAATGAGTGTTTTTTGGTAGAGCCACGTAAAGCCTGATCACTCTTAGGGCAAAAGACTTTGTCCTTTCGGAGAGGTCATTGGATGGCTTCTTTTTATCATTCATAATTCATCACTCATCCTTTGTTTAGAGCGCTGTGCCGCACGCGTGTGCGCTCGCCCAAGCCCATTGGAAGTTATAGCCGCCGAGCCATCCGGTTACATCAACAACCTCTCCGATAAAATAAAGGCCGGGAACATTACGCGACTCCATCGTTTTGGAGGAGAGCTCTCCGGTGTCGATCCCTCCACATGTTACCTCTGCCTTAGGGTATCCCTCCGTGCCAGAGAAGGACTGCTGCCAGCCTTGGAGAGATGCATTGAGTTTCTCGATCTCCTCCTTGCTGCACATTGCTAGTGGTTTATCTGGAGCATTTTTGGCACACCATGCCTCTGCAAAGCGTCGTGGCCAGACCTTGGAGAGATTCTGTAATGCCGTTGTGCCGCTACGAATCGATGCCGCGAAGGTCTCTGAATCTGCCTTCTCCGGGAGTAGGTTCATGGAGAGGGGCGAGCTTCCGTCCCAATAAGAGGAGATCTGAAGAACGGCCGGGCCGCTCACTCCTCGATGGGTGAAGAGCATGGCTTCCTCGAACTGACGGCTTCCAGCACTGATACGAACAGGAAGAGCCACGCCAGCAAGCGGCTCATAAAAGTTTTTTTCGGAGGGTTGGAAGGTAAGGGGGACAAGTCCTGGGCGGAGTTCTGTCACGCTAATCCCGAACTTCCTTGCGATCCTATAACCGAGATCAGTCGCTCCGAGCTTAGGGAAGGAGAGTCCGCCCGTAGCGACCACCAAAGCATCGGAGTGAAAGGTTCCCCGTGAGGTCTGGACGACGTACTTATCGACCTTCCCGACTTCCCGGACATCACAATGGGAAAGGATCCGGACTCCCGCCTCTCGGCATTCTGTTTCCAGCATTCCGATGATCTGGCGTGAACTGCCGTCACAGAACTGCTGTCCGAGCTTTTTTTCATGGTAAGCGATTCCGTGCTTTTCGACGAGGGCTATGAAATCCCAGGGCGTGTATCGTGCCAGTGCCGATTTGCAGAAATCACGATTCCCGGAGAGGTAGTTCTCTGCAGAGGCGTTGATGTTGGTAAAATTGCAACGCCCTCCCCCGGAGATTTCGATCTTCTTTCCAAGGCGTTCATTGTGTTCTAGGAGAAGAACGCTTTTTCCCCGGTTTGCGGCAGTGAATGCACAGAACATGCCGCCGCCCCCACCGCCGATCACGATAACGTCGTACTGTTCGGGAATCTCAATGCTCACCTGATAGTCATGACAGCAGTCATCCCAAAGAAAAAGAATCGGTTTCATTTCTGCGAACAAGGGTGACGCGGACCTCGTTACGGCATAGATTAAAAGGATTATGGAAAAACATCGTTTCGACAGCCTTGGGCTCTCACCTGAAATCCTCAAGGCAGTCGCCCAGCTTGGCTTTGAAGAGGCCACACCCATTCAGTCTGCCGCAATTCCGGTACTCCTTGCCGGGGGAGATCTTGTGGGGCAGTCCCAGACTGGCTCGGGAAAGACAGCGGCGTTTTCCATTCCCGCAATCGAAAAAGTCGATCCCACCAGCAAAGCCGTCCAAGTCTTGATTCTCTGCCCTACCCGCGAACTGGCTGAGCAGGTCGCCGACGAGGTGCATCAGTTGACCGCCTTTAAGCGTTCCATTCATTCTGTGCCCATCTATGGCGGCGCCTCGTATGATCGTCAGCTTTTTGAGCTTAAGAAAGGTGTCCAGATCGTCATCGGAACCCCCGGCCGTATCATCGACCATCTTGAGCGTGGGACTCTCAAGCTCGACCAACTCAAGGTTGCGATCCTGGATGAGGCGGACCGCATGCTCGATATGGGCTTCCGTGACGATATCCAGAAGATCCTCGATGCGACGCCCGATGAGCGTCAGACAGTCTTCTTCTCCGCCACCCTCTCAGGACCCATCAAGCAACTGATCAATCGCTATTCGCGGGATGCAAAGACCGTTGCGATCGAGCGCAAGGATGTCGCGGCTCCCGATATCGAGCAGTTTTTCTATGAGATCCCGCCTCGCGGCAAGACTCAGTCCCTGATCCGCCTGGTCGATTTCTATGGCTTCCGTCTCGGAATCATATTCTGCAATACCCAGCGCATGGTCGACGAACTCGCAGATGCCCTGCTAGCACAGGGATTCTCGGCGGACCGCCTCCATGGTGGTATCACGCAAGCCCAGCGCACGCGTGTCATGAACAAGTTCAAGAACTCCGAGTTCGAGTTCCTCGTAGCCACTGATGTGGCTGCACGTGGTATCGATGTGGATGCCCTCGAGGTGGTCATCAATTATGATCTCCCTCACGACCCCGAGGACTATGTCCATCGTATCGGCCGGACTGGACGCGCTGGCAAAAAGGGTATGGCCGCCACCTTTGTGACCGGACGCGATATCTACAAGATCCAGTATCTGGAGAAGTTCACTCATTCGCGCATCCGCAGGGCGAACATTCCGACCCCTTCCGAGGTGGAAGGAAAGCGTTCCGAGCAGATGTTCGGCAAGGTACAGGCGCTGCTTACCTCCGGTAAATATGCCGATCAGACGCAGTTCACCGATCGTTTGATGGAGGAGGGATTCCAGGCAACGGAGGTTTGCTCAGCGCTCTTCTCTCTTCTGCTAGGTCAGGCAAATGTCGAAGAGTCACAACCGCAGAAATTTGCTGGCAAGAGCGAGTTCCCCAATGAACTCCCGGACCACGAAGGGTTTGCTCAGCCGAAGGGTTTCAAGAAAGGGAACTTCCAGCAGCGTGAACCCGGAGTTGTACCGCATCATTCCTCCCAGAGTCCCTCGGGAGGTGGTACTAAACCGGGCTTCAAATCAGGATTCAAACCTGCCTTCAAGCCTCCCTTTGAGAAAGGAAAACCGGGCAAGTTCGCGAAGGGATTCAAGAAAGATCGCGGACCAAGATAGCAGATAACGATTCGCGAAGAGACTCAGAGACGCTGAAGAGCAGAGGCACGGAGATTTTTGATATGGATATCAGAAAAATCTAGGGGTCGTCGATGCAGGCTCAAGAGATCGGTATTAAAAGATCAGGGATAATTTATAAATTACTTTGCGTCTCTGCGCCTCTGCGCGAGTTCTTTGTATTTTTTTTCCTCATTGGCACGGGGCTTCAGGCGGATGTCTCCATGCCGCCGATCTTTGGTGACCATATGGTGCTGCAGCAGGGAGTGACTCTTCCTGTCTGGGGTACGGCCTCTCCCGGAGAGCGTGTCACGGTGTTAGTCGGTAATCTCTCTAAGGAGACAGTGGCCGATTCATCTGGGAAATGGAGGATCACACTGCGTCCCTTGCCTTCGTCTCCCGAGCCATTGGTTATGGTGATCAATGGAAAGAACCGCATTGAACTCCATGATGTCATTCTTGGCGATGTCTGGATCTGCGCCGGCGAGGCGAATATGGCCTGCCCTCTTTCTGAAGCATCACAAGGAAAGGAATCCGATGAAAAGATAGCTGATGAGAAGTTGCGGTTTTTTCAGTACGACAATGATTGCGATCCAAACAAAAGAACGACTGAGGCAAAAGCCACTCAAAAGCAGGGTCACTGGGTTGTCTGTTCATCGGCCACCGCTTCTTCATTCTCAGCCGTCGGATATTATTTTGCCCGAGACCTGCGATCCTCCCATCACCTCCCGATCGGGATGATCCAGTGCACTAGGGACGATTCCCCGATCGTCTCGTGGATGAGTCAGCGTGGACTTGCCATGAAGCCCTCTATTTTTCCATCTCCCGATCAGAAAGAAGGAATCGCCGCTCCCTCCTCGTGTTTTGAGTCCCTAGTCCATCCTCTCATACCCTACGCTATTACCGGAGTTATCTGGCATCAGGGGGAGTCCGACGAGGGAGTGAATAGTCTAAAATACCGCCGCATGCTCCCGCGTATGATTTGTGACTGGCGGGCGAGGTGGGGTGAGGGGCCGTTTCCCTTTTACGTTGTTTCTCAAGCTGGATTTGGCGATGAGGAAGGTGCGGCCGTCGAGGGGTACCACACCCAAGATGGCAGCATTGCGCGCGCCTTGCCCTGGCTCAGAGAGGCAAACGCCAGTGCTCTCACACTTCCTTTCACGGGCATGGCTCAGGCAAGCGATCTCGGTGTCTCTGACGAACGCATCCCTCCCGATAAGCTCGATGTTGGGAGGCGTCTAGCAATCTTGGCGCGCCATCGTGTCTATGGAGAGGAGATCATCGATTCGGGGCCAAGCTATCGGGGAATGAAAATCGACAGTAATAAAGTCCGAGTGGAGTTTGACTCTGCGGGTGGTGGATTGGTCCTTGGTGGATCTCCTTCCAAGACGGGGGAGTTCTCGCCTTCCTTGATCACCTCGCTCAAGGGATTTGCCCTTGCTGGGAATGACCACAAATGGTTTCCAGCCCAGGGCCGTATTGAGGGAAATAGCGTCATGCTCTGGAGCGATGCCGTTCCTCATCCAGTGGCCGTGCGCTATGGATGGAAAGGTTTCCCCAACGGCTCCCTTTACAACAAGGAAGGGCTGCCTGCAGCTCCTTTCCGCAGCGATAGCGATCAGCCCGAGTAGGCACTGGATTCAGCTTTCAGGTTTTGCATCCCGTTCGTCTTCTGCCACAACTGCTAGTCCTATGAGAATGAATCGTTGTTTGTGCTTTCTTACGATCCTACTGCTCCTGCCCCAGCTGCTGCCAATGGGTCTTCTTCACGCAGCGGGTGGAGGGAAGGGGAGGGTCATGCAATCCCCCACGGCAACTCCCTCCGCGGACAACATCAACCTGCCGTTATCCTCAACGGCCCTCAAAATATCCCAAAAGGCCCTCTTCATGCGCGTGGTTCAGGCACGGCTCTTTCATAACGGCAACTGGACCCTTGCAGACTCGTCGCAGTCTCCGGTGACCGTGGCTCGGACGATTGCCTCACTCCACCCGAGTTTTGTGACAGGCCTTTTGCGAATCGCCGATCATGGAGACCTAGGTCATAACGAGGAGGAAGCCTTTGTGACGATCCGATCTGCTGTTCAGGCCTCATCAAAGGCATGTCGCTTTGATGTCGTACTCAATGCAGGTGACGAGCGCTCGGGAGATCTCATTGTTCGTCACCTGAGGGAGATCGCCATCCGTATTCATCCGGATGCCTGGACATTTTATGTATCGCCCGATGCCACTTCGGTGAATCCGGAGGTTTTTGAGGAGGGAATTGCCGCCGCTCATGCCGCGGGCCAAATGGTTGGCTACGATGGGCCACTTTCCCTTGTTCCCGAAGGAATCGACTACCTTGTGGTTCGTGCCTGGAACATGAAGGTCTCGAAGCATCAGATCGACCTTCTTAAAGCCAGCAAACACATCCCACTGATTGTTGAAATCCCAACAACCTTTGGCAATCAGCCGCCGCCCGAAGTCTCCTCCTATGTGAATGAGTTCAGTCCACAGGATCGTGCTGCTTCCTTGACTCTCTTAGCCGAGAACCAGAATGCCTGGGGTTACCATTTGGCTTATCCCGTCTTTTATCCGCTTTTCCCTGCAAAGCATGTCTTTGACGCAACGAAGGATCCGATCCTGATGGTGACGATTCGCTCCCTCTTGGCGCGGTTTAATTAGGTAAGTGATCCGGCTTGCCGCGTCATTCCAGAGCTGTCATTTTTGTTTTGTTAGCCATCCAAGTATGGCTGTTAACAAGACCCCGTAGTTCAACGGATAGAATAGGAGTTTCCTAAACTCTAGATGGTGGTTCGATTCCACCCGGGGTCATTTGTTATTTTTTCGTCACTTTGGCATTTATTCCATGACGGGAGTTTTTTTGGCGCTAAAGTCTCCGCCCCAAGCAACGCTTTTTCCACTCACTCATGCTTCTCTGTATCGATTTCCAACCAGCCTATGTCGAGGCATTCGGGGATCTTGTTGTGCCTTTGCGTGAGAGGCTTCGTGTTGCTGCCCAAAGAGATGAGGTGGTCCATTTTATTTACAATGATGTCTTCTCACTAGAGGGTGAAGAGCTTGGTGATTCCCTGGCCCGCGTGCAGGAATGGGGTATTCAAGAGTTCCTAGAGCTGGAACGGGCCCGACTGATCCAAAAGAATTTTGGCTGGGTCTCCCATCTCTTTCGCGCGGGTCACGAACGGAAAATTGCGATTACGATCCTACGCTATCTCATGGCTCATGGTCTCTCGAACAGTTCTGAGATCGCAGCGGTGGACTTGGAGCGTATGGTGGCTGCATCCCATGATGATTTTGAGGGATTTTGGGATTGCTCTCCCGATGCCTGGGAAGAGATGCGGGTGGGGGCAATTGCGATGCCCTACCTCTTCGAGGGAGGGATGGTCCCCTGGCTTGAGTCAATCAAGCGTTCTGTTGCTGGAGAAGTGGTCGAGGTGACAGGTGGATTCCGTCACCGGTGTCTCGATGAGCTCTGTATGATGCTAGAGGCCGCAGCGATTCCCTACTATCTCAACGAACCTCTGATTTATTCGCTTCCTGAAGAGTCCACAGAGCCCGTCATGCAGGCTCACGAATGCGAGGTGAGGGCACCGCTACTCTTTGCTGCTTCTGATCTGGTCTTTGCCTGATTGGGTAGCTTTTAGTAAGTCTCTACTGGGGAGCGCTTGCCGTCTTCGGGGCTACGCTTTGCGGCCTCTTCGGCGCCAAGGACATTGACGCGAAGGTCCCAGACTGCCTGGTCGAGAGATTGGAAGTTCTCGAGAGTGAATGTAGTGGGTGGAGCCATTTTGGCCTTGAAGGCCGCGAGATTCGTATAGGCGCGCTCAAGCTGATCGGAGGGGCTTTTTTCCAGGATCTTAAAGGCTTGCTCTGCCAGTTCGGTCCGGTGGCAGATCATCAGGAGATCATTGCCTGCAGCCAGTCCGAGGCGGATCATCTCGTCGAATCCGTGGTGGTTGATGATTGCTCCCATGTCGAGATCGTCGGTCATGACGAGTCCTTGGAAACCCATCTCTTCGCGAAGCAGCTTGGTCGTGATGGCAGGGGCGAGAGATGCCGGAAGGCCGGAAGAATCAAGTTCAGCAAAGGCAATGTGTCCCATCATCATGCTGTCGACGCTATTATCACCGGCAGCGAAGTGCCTGAAGACCTTGAGTTCATGGGCTTCCAACTCGGCTAGCGACCGTGGCAGAGCGGAGAGTTCGTGATGAGGATCACTGGAAGCCGAGGAGTACCCGGGGAAGTGCTTGCCGCAGGAGAGGACGCCGGTCGATTTGAGGGCCTTGTTGAAGACCCCTGCCATGGAGATGACTTGATCGGCCGTCGTGCCGTAGCAGCGCCCTCGAAGAGAGTTGTCGGCCTCATCATCGAAAGCAATGTCGAGAACGGGGCAGAGGTCGAGGTTGAACCCAAAGATCCGCAGGAGTTGTCCTGTAATCTCCCCATGACAGGCGATGAGCTCGAGATCTCCCTTGTCGCGGAGTTGGCGGGCGTTGGGAGGCTCGTTGCCGAGAAGCTTGAGACGCGAAACCCGTCCTCCCTCTTGGTCGATGGTGATGATCGGCTCGATATCGCTGAGTTCCCTAAGGCGGTCGGTGAGACGACGAAGCTGATCGGGCGTTTGGATATTGCGGCCAAAGAGAATGAATCCTCCCGGTTGAACCCTGCGGATGAAGTCGGCATAGGAATCATCGACTTCCATGCCGGGCACACCAAGGAGCAGAAGTTGACCAGGAGAGGGGCTTTTCATAGCGTGCAGGAAACCAGATAACCTGCTGACTGACGAAACGATTTTTATGAAGCTCCGAAACCTGACCTCCTCTCTAGCACTGATCTTTGGACTCACCTTCTCGATCTCCATCGCAAACGCAGTGGAACTTGGCATCGATGTGCTTCGTGGGAATAACTTTGATCTCTTGCGCGGCAAGAGGGTGGGACTCGTCACGAATCAGACCGGAGTTAACTCCGCCGGGGAGAAGACCCGGATGATCCTGAAGAAGCATGTGAACCTCGTGGCGCTCTACACTCCCGAGCATGGTCTGGATGGAACGGAGAAGGCAGGGGTCGATGTGCGCTCGCGACGCGATCCGATCACAGGATTGAAGGCTTATTCCCTCTACGGCGATACGCGGAAACCAACCCCTGAGATGCTGGCCGGAGTGGATGTGCTCGTCTACGACATGCAGGATATCGGATGCCGCAGCTACACCTATATCAGCACGATGGGGAAGTGCCTGCAGGCCTGTGCTGAGCAGGGGAAGGAGTTTGTGGTTCTCGATCGTCCGAATCCTCTGGGAGGGGATCGTGTCGAGGGGCAGGGGATCGATCCGAAGTGGATCTCCTTTGTGGGGCAGTTCCCAGTTCCCTATGTCCATGGGATGACGGTTGGTGAACTGGCTCTGATGGCCAATGCCAAGGGATGGATGGGGCCGAAAGCCAATCTCCAGGTTGTCAAGATGCGCGGATGGAATCGCTCGATGACTTGGCCGATGACCGGACTGCGCTGGGTTCCTCCCTCGCCGAATATTCCCAATGAGATGTCTCCCAATTATTATGTGATCACTGGAGTGGTCGGGGAGCTAGCGGGAGGCCTGGATCAGGGGCTCTTCTCGCCGCGGGCCTTTCAGGTATTGGGGGCCCACTGGGTGAAGCCGAGGATGGTTTCCTATCTTCAGTCGATGTGTCAGGGAATCGGAGTGGGCCCCACCACGACGAGTTGTGGACCTGGAGTGATCTTTCATGCAAGCCCCAACGGTGGAGGCAATCTGGGAGCCGCCGCTCTTTACACCCTTGCCGAGTGCAATAAGGAGTCGCACGGGTTGATCTTTACCCAAGCAAGCAAGTCAAAAATCAATCTCTTCGAGAAGGTCTATGGCAGCGACACGATCCGTCGCGAGCTTGCGACCCGTCGTCCCGAGCAAATCGTGGCCTCCTGGCAGCCATTCCTAAATCGTTTTCGTGCCGAGAGGCAGCCGTACCTCCTTTATTAGCAGATTAGGCTGAGGATCTGACCATGACGACGAAGCGCATTCCCGGTCATGTCGAGCGGGTGGGACTCTTCGGGGGGAGCTTCGATCCGGTTCATCTAGGGCACCTGATTCTTGCCGAGGCGGCAATGGAGGACCTGGAGCTTGACCGGATTATTTTCATTCCTGCTGGGATCTCTCCCTTCAAGACAGCATGCCCTCCCTCCGTATCCAAGGAATCACGCCTCACGATGCTCCGTGAGGCGATCGCCTCCGAAGCTCGCTTCTCCTTGGATGAACGTGAACTTTACCGAGAAGGACCCTCCTACACCATCGACACGGTGAGGGAACTGCTTGGGGATCATCCTGGCGTCCGATTCATTTATTTGATCGGAGCAGACAATCTGAAGGATCTTCCCAAGTGGCATGAGATTGAGGAGCTCAAGAATCTGGTGGATTTCGCGGTCCTCGACCGTGGAAATGCCGCCGAGGTGACACCCTGCGATTTTCCCGTGGTACGCCGTCGGATTGATCTTTCCTCGACGGAGATCAGGGACCGCTTGGCCAAGGGGCTTTCCATTCGCTTTATGGTGCCCGAGAGGGTATATGATTTCCTCATGACCCATCACCCGTACCGCTCTTCTCTCCATGGCAACAGCTAAGAAGCCCAAGGCAATCGCTCCTCTCAAGCCGGAGAAGAAGGTTAAAGAGAGGAAGATCGTGAAGATTGATCCCGACGAGACTCTGGTGAGACTCTGCGCTGAAGGGGCGCTCGATAAGAAAGCAGAGGATGTCGTCGTC
This sequence comes from uncultured Spartobacteria bacterium, assembly GCA_903868795.1. Classification (GTDB taxonomy): domain Bacteria; phylum Verrucomicrobiota; class Verrucomicrobiia; order Chthoniobacterales; family UBA6821; genus UBA6821. Next base: position 10,980 of record CAIPWR010000060.1, read on the forward strand.
CTCGACATGAGGGGGATCTCTTCCTTTACCGACTTTTTCCTGATCGTTTCAGGAACTTCCGAGCCGCAGCTGAAGGCCATTGCGGGTTCCATTCGCGAAAAAGTCCGTGACGCCACAGGGCTCCGCCCGATCGCTGAGGATGGATTCCCCGTCAGCCAGTGGGTCATCATTGATTACGGCAGTGTGATTATCCATATCTTCCACAAGGAAAGGCGTGATCTCTACGCGTTGGAGTCTCTCTGGGGCGATGCTCCTCGTCTCGAGATCGAGGAGTAGAGATTGGAGGTTCGGGTGCATGGATTTTCAGTCTCCTGTTTCATCCTTCAACATCCTGACTTCATCCTTTTCTCGTTATGGATTGGCTAGAAGAAATTCTTATCCAATGCCCTCAATGCGGTGAGGAGTATGCCATTCAGGTCGAGACCGCGGAGGATGGTGTCGTGGAGATGATCGAGGATTGTGCTGTCTGCTGCCGTCCTGCCACGGTGAGGGTAACGACTGAAGATGGAGAGATTACGGCCGTGGATGTTGTCGTGGCGTGAGTCACCCTATTTTTAGTGCTTCTGCTTTTAGCTTCCAGGTTTCATCCTTACGCCCATGTCAACGCAGTGTGATGCTCTGGCCCGTCTCTTTCGCGACGATGATCCTGATACTCTTGTCCTGGTGAAGGAGCAGTTGGTTCTGAAGGGGGAGAGTGCCGTGCCCGATCTTCGTAACTTGGTGAACACCGATTCGGCGATCGTTGCAGCTCATGCCCAGGAGGTTCTACATGCGATCGAGGGGAAGCGTTCCGGGGCTGAGTTGGAAGCCCTATTGAAGAATGAGGAGATTTCTTTGGAGCAGGCTTCTTGGCTTGTTGCTGGTGCCTTAATGCCCTGGATCGATCAGGAAGAGTGCCTCGCCCTCCTGAATGAATGGGGTAGCGAATTGCGCCGTCGACTCTCCGAGGGAACTTCCGATCCGGTTGGCGTACTGACCCGGTATCTGCATGGCGAACTTGGTTTCGACGGGAATGCCAATGATTACTACAACCATGAGAATTCCATCTTGCCCTGCGTGATGGAGAGCCGTCGTGGGCTTCCACTGACCCTGACGCTTCTTTACATGTTCGTTGCGGCTCGGGCGGGGATTACTCTTTACGGGGTTAATCTTCCCGGTCATTTCATTGCCCGTTGCGGTGAGACCTATTTCGATCCCTTTCATTCCGGACGCATTCTCTCCCTCGCTGACTGTGCCGATATCCTTGCGCGTCAGAAGATCGAACTGAGCGACGAGCATCTGGAAAATCCAGGCTCACGTGAGGTCATTGCCAGGATGCTTGCCAATCTGGGACATGCCTATTCCATGGAGGAATCAGTCTGGCAGAAGGGGATGGTCGACCGG
>CAIPWR010000061.1 GCA_903868795.1 uncultured Spartobacteria bacterium
CGAAGCATGGTGAGGAAAGGCTAAAGGCTGAAGGCCAAAAGCTAAAAGGGTAATCCGAAAGGTCGTCTCTGATCCCTAGAATAGAACTCACCGATACCCCCGCGAGTCTGCACTCCCTGCTTGAGGGGTCTGAAGCTTAACCCTTAGGGAAGCGCTGATGAAATCGCATAGAGGCCGTTGCGGAATTTAATCAGCGCTTCCTTAGGTCAGAATACCCTCGACCACAGTCGCCTTTTCAACGCCGACGAGGCGTTGGTCTAAACCTTGGAACTTGTAGTTGAAGGTATTGGCATCGATGCCGAAACGGTTGAGGATCGTCGCGTTCATGTCACGTATATGAACGGGGTTTTCAAGGATGTTGTAGCAGAAGTCATCTGTGACTCCGTAGGAGAAGCCGGGTTTTACACCGGCTCCCGCCATCCAGACGGTGAAGCAACGGGGATGGTGGTCTCTCCCGTAGTTATCTGGGGTGAGTTGCCCTTGGCTGTAGACTGTACGACCAAATTCACCTCCCCAGATGACCAAGGTATCCTCCAGCATACCGCGCTGCTTGAGATCGGTGATGAGCCCGTAGCATCCCTGGTCGATGTCCTTGCATTGCAGGCGGAGTCCTTCAGGGGCATTGGTGTGGACATCCCATCCGCGGTGAAATACCTGAACGAAGCGAGTGCCTCGCTCAACAAGACGGCGTGCGAGAAGGCAGTTTGCCGAGAAGGTTCCCGGATCAGTCACCTCCGGCCCGTAGAGGTCCTTGGTGATGGCAGGTTCGCCCGAAATATCGGTCAGTTCCGGAACCGAGGTCTGCATGCGGAAGGCCATCTCGTATTGACTGATGCGCGCCTCGGTCTCGGGATCGTGGATCAAGTCGTTTTCCATCGAGTCGAGGTGACCGACGCTATCGAGCATCATGCGTCGGGTATCGCAGTCGACTCCGCACGGATTGCTTAGATAGAGAACAGGGTCACCATCGCCGCGAAGAGCCACCCCCGCATGCTGGCTGGGGAGGAATCCCGAAGACCAAAGTCTGGCTGAAAGGGCCTGAGTGTTCTTTTTGGAGCTGAATTTGGATGTGAGAACGACAAAAGTGGGTAGGTTTTCATTCAGCGATCCAAGGCCATAAGAGAGCCAGGAGCCGAGGCAGGCCCGACCCGCATTCTGGTTGCCGGTCTGAATGAAGGTGATAGCGGGTTCGTGATTAATCTGCTCAGTGTAGACCGACTTGATGAGGCAGATATCATCCACGATCTTCGACGTCCAAGGAAGCAGCTCGCTGACCCAGGTTCCCGACCGTCCGTGCTGGTTGAACTTGAAAATCGAGGGGGCGATGGGGAATCGGGCCTGGCCCGAGGTCATGCCCGTCAGTCGCTGGCCATTGATGACGGATGCCGGAAGATCCTTGTCGAACATGGCGGCAAGATTGGGTTTGTAGTCCCACAGGTCCATCTGGGAGGGGGCACCTGCCATAAACAGAAAGATCGCCCTCTTGGCCTTGGGGGCGAAGTTGGGGAGGCTCTCCGTAATTCCCTGAGTGTCACCGGTGGTGATTGCCTTCGCTATCTGCGAGAGGAAGGATCCTCCGAACATGGATGCGAGAGCCGCCTTGCCGAGGCCGTTTGCGTTCTTGGAAAGAAACTGCCTGCGGTTCATTCGCTGCTGGAAAATGTCGAGTGGGTCCATGATTGCGATGGGATTTGTGGGGTTTAGCGGCAGAGGGATTCGTCAAGATTCAGGAAGATGCTGGCAATCATGGTCCAGGTCGCCTGCTCCTGAGGAGGGATGTCGGAGGCGGGCGGGAGTTGACCGATCTTGATCAGGTCCGAGGCTGCGGCGGGATTGCTCTCGTATTTGGCCTGAAGCTTCTTTTCGGTCGCCAGCAAATCCTGCTTTTCGGGATCCTTCAGGGGTCTGGCAAGGAGGCGTTCCGAGAAGTAGTCGAGTCGTGCGGATGAATCATTCGTGGAGTGGATCGCATCCACGGCCATTTTGCGTGCTGCCTCCACGTATTGGGGATCGTTCATGATGAGCAGCGCCTGAAGCGGAGTGTTTGTCCGGACACGCCTAACTGTGCAGGTTTCCCTGGTGGGAGCACCCATGGTGTCGAGTTGAGGGGGAGGAGCCTGACGTTTCCAGAAAGTATACATGCTGCGTCGGTAGATTTGATCTCCGGTGTCTTGTGTGTAACTGAAGGTATCGCTGTCCGGCATCGTGACCGCCTCCCAGATGCCATCCGGTTGGTAGGGTTTCACGCTGGGACCTCCGATCTTGGGGCTGAGCAGACCGCTTGCGGCAAGTGCCTGGTCACGGATCACCTCTCCATCCATGCGGAAGCGGGGGCCGCGTGAGACGAGCAAGTTGTC
>CAIPWR010000062.1 GCA_903868795.1 uncultured Spartobacteria bacterium
CTTCGTCTCATGCGCCTTGCGGAAAAGTTCCGGCTTCCTGTCATTTGTTTCATCGATACACCGGGTGCTTATCCGGGCGTCGGTGCCGAGGAGAGACACATCGCGGAGGCAATCGCTGTCAATCTTAGGGAAATGATGGCCCTGAAGACAGAGATCATCTCGATTGTCATCGGTGAGGGTGGTAGCGGTGGTGCTCTCGGCATTGGAGTTGCCGACCGGGTCCTCATGCTCGAAAACTCCTACTACTCTGTAATCTCCCCTGAGGGATGTGCGGCCATTCTCTGGAAGCATCGCAAGCACGCTCCCGAGGCTGCTGCGGCACTGAAACTAACTGCCGATGATCTGCAGGAGTTTGGGCTGGTCGATGGAGTCGTTTCAGAGCCCCTGGGTGGCGCGCATCGTGATCCCGCTTTGATCTACGCAACGGTCACCGAAACGATATCGGCAACCATCACTGCCCTGAAAGCGATCCCGATGAAAAAGCTCCTTGAAGAACGCTACGCCAAGTTCCGGGGGATGGGCGTCTTTTCCGAGTAGCTCTTTTTACGCCTCTCCCCCCTAGCCTCGTTCTGAGATCCCATGGAGGGATGGATCACTAGCGTGATCTCTCCGCGAGGCGGATTTGCTGTGTAGTGGGCGACAAGTTCTGTAGGAGATCCATGACGGTATTCCTCATGGATCTTGGTGAGTTCCCGGGCGACACAGAGCCGGCTCTCCGGAGCCAGGGTGACAAGATCTTCAAGGCATGCTGCTAAACGATGGGGAGATTCAAAATAGATCCCAGTCATGCCAAGTCCAAGTGCCCGACGAAGTTCAGATCGGCGACCCGAACCTGATGAAGGAAGAAAGCCGCCAAAATGAAAAGGGACGGGAGGCAGACCGCTACCGACAATCGCCGTGGTGACGGCACTGGGACCGGGAAGCACGGTGTATTCCACCGCTTCCTTGATACATTCCCTGACAAGGCGAAATCCCGGATCACTCACCGAGGGAGTCCCGGCATCGGTCACCAGGCAGAGTTTTTCACCATTCCTAAGCCGACCGATCAACTCAGGCAGGCGTCTCTCCTCATTATGCTCGTGGAAACTAATCAGCGGCTTGCGGATCTCCAGATGGGCAAGAAGTTGTCCGGCCCTCCTTGTATCCTCTGCAATCACTCCATCACAGAGACGGAGCGCCTCGATAGCCCGTAACGTCAGATCCCCCAGATTGCCAATCGGCGTGGCAATGAGCGTTAATGGAAGAAGTAATGTCGGCGGCCTCGTTTTGCCCTTGATTATCAGAAGGGACTCTTCTTCCAGAGGTAAACATGGATCCGCAATAGCATCCTCTAAAGGATCATGGGTATCAGAAGTTTCATCCTTCATACTTCTGACTTCATCCTTTCAGATCACCATCCCTCAGAAACCCTGCTGACAAGGCTCTCGGCCATGCGCTGGGCCGCGATCGGATAATTCATGTTCTGAGTAGTCACGAGGTCGGAATTGACGAGATCGGATTCGGTAAAGAAGGGGGTCACTCCAACCGCTGTACCCTTCATCAGTTCAGCTCCGGAAACACGATCAATCACTCGGTAGCTGACCTTCAAAGTGAGTTCAAATTCCGAAGTCTGAAGCACATTGCTTGAGAAGACGCGCATCGGCTGCTTATCCACACTCATAATGACTCCCTCGACAATGGCATCAGCCCGGTCGGCAGAATCAATCTGATAGGTACCATCCTTCTGGAACTGCTTGACGACAGCATCAGCCGTCTGGGCTTCAAGTCGGGGAATGAGCGTGGAGTTCTTGAAGGTATTGACGGCAATCGTTGAGACACGACGCATCGGCGTCGGCTTGATCTCCCCAAGATGATATCCGCACCCCCCCAGAGAAAAAAAGAGGGGGATCAATAACAGGAATCGAAAGTTCAGAATCATGGCGATAGAGGAGTCCTCTGCGGTGGTGTCTGGGAAGGAGGCTCCTGCAAGGGAATGGGCTGTGTGTCGCGCAGATCACCCTTCATCTTAGGTTGAGGCAAAGGTGGGGCCTCCTCCGGAACGATATCCTTTTTCGGAGGACCGTCATAATTGGCAAGGGCTGCAGACTCGACTTGGGCCTGGAGGCGACGACGCTCTGCGAGGCGCTCTCCATTCTCAGGGCGCTCCTGCCCGACGCGCAGTGCATCCTCCCCATACAGGGCCTTCAGTTCATCAAGTCGGCTCTTAGCCGCAGTCGCCTCTTCAGTCTGGGGAAAGCGCCGAATGACATCATTGTAGTAAATAGAGGAAGCCTTGAAATCCTTGTTGAAATCATAGAAACGGGCGACACGCAATGTGTCGGCAGACTCTTTTGAGAACATGCTCTTCATGTTCTCTCCGGCCTGTTGGACCTTTTCACTATTGGGGTATTGCAGAAGAAAATCCTGATAGTTGTTCTGGGCTTGCTTGAGAGCAGAAAGATCCTGGGACTTACCCGTCATCCCGAGCTGCTGATAGACATATCCGACCTGATAGGCTGCGGAATCACAAGCCGGGCTGTTCGGATACTTGTCGAGGACCTTCTGATAGGCGGCGATCGCCTCTTGGGCCTTACCCTGCTTCTGAAGGGCCAGACCGAGATTGAATTGCGTAATCGCGGCATGCTTGCTGTAGGGAGAAACCTTGAGGATCGACGTATACATCTCCTCGGCCTTCTCCATGGAGGGAACCATGGGAATACCAAGGAACTTAACCTTGAGTCCCTTCAGGTAGGCATTGGCAATATTGATCTGATCCGCTACCGACTCTTCGAAATTCGGTGTCTGGGGATATTTCTTCAGGAGGGTCTCGTATTCCTTGAATGCGGAATCAAGGGCCCCCTTGTTATTGAGCTGTTTGGCCAGTTTGAACTGTGCCTCAGGCGCTTCCTTGCTCTTCGGATAGGTCTTGGCGATGAAGCGATAGGTGGTGATCGCCTTCTCAGTCTCTCCCGAAGAGACCAACGAATCAGCGGCGGCAAGGTGGTCAGCGGCTGTGCCGAAGGATATCAGTGTGTTCGTAATGGCCTCGGACTTCACCAGTCCCTCGGACTCAGCATGCAGTCTTGTCACAAGCAGTGCGCAGGCAACTGCAGGCATAACCATGAAAAGCGTCCCAAAGCGGGCAGGCGTGAATCCGTATATTCTCATCCGAAAGAGGAACGCTAGAGAATAGCACCCCACAGCGTCAAGGTTGCCTGTCGGTTCTTAAACAAAACGGCTCTCCGTTATTTGGAATGGGTGAATCTGATAGCCCGAAAACATTCAGCACCTTGGGCTTGGGTTTCGAAAAAGATTTAGAAGAACCAAAATAGGGTTTTTTGAATATGGAACTCAGGAACTCAGGAAGAAAAGCTGCATAGGTACGGATATGATTAGTTCTCGTCATCCATGTTGAATTGGCTGGCCGGACCGTCACTCTGCATTCTTGACGGATTGCTCTGCTTCCATCGATTCACCATTACTCAGCATCAGATTGCTCAAAGCGGAAAACTTCCTTATTGATTTCTTTTGATTGCATGGCCGTTGCTTTGCATCCGTTACATCCTGAGTTCCTGAGTTCCATATTTTCTCTCTGTCTTCGCTCTTACCCACTGAAAACAGCGAGGAGCCAACAAAACCATGAAATCGCAACGGGATGAAGGGTCAAAAACACCCCCCTTCCAACGGTACGACAATCTGCTATGATCAAGAATCTATCATGGCCACAAAACCCTCAAAACCTTCCAAGTCCGGTCAGAAAAAAGATCATCGTTCCATGATCTCAGAGGCCTACATGGCCTCTTTTCTAAAAGAGGGTCATCCCCCAGTGTCGGTTCATCGTTTTTGTGAGGAGCTTGGCGTCACGGAGAAAGATTTCTACATGGCATTTCCAAATCTTGATGCTGTGGAAAAGCACTTCTGGAAAGCATGGATCGAATCGATCTTCACCGCCGTTTCCGCTGGCAAGGAATGGAGTTCGTTCTCGGCCAAGGAACGCTATCTGGCATTCCTCTTTGCCTTCACCGGGGAGGCGCTGGAACACCGCTCCCTGCTGGAGCAGCGCTTCGGAAAACTCACCCTGCTCTGCCGCCCGACATCCCTCGACAGCTTGAAAAACAGCTTCAAGGATTTTGCCAGCGATCTCATTCATCACGGAATGGATCAGGGAGAAATCGCCCATCGTGGAGCGCTTGGGAATCTTTACCCAGAGGTTCTCTACATTCACTGGCGCAGTGTTCTCGAGTACTTCCTAAAAGATGATAGCGAGGGATTCGAGCGGACGGATGCCTTCATCGAAAAGACAGTCGAGTTCGCCTTTGATCTGCTTCGCACCCAGGCCATTGATTCCGCAGCAGATCTGGCCCGCTTCCTTCTTCCTCAGATCGCCCACTTCGGGAGGAGGAATTGAAAAAAAAGACCACCGTTTCCGAGTCTCAAGTCGGGAGTAAGACTGCGAAAAAAACATCCCAGGAATCGATCCGCAGCACACCGATCAGCCGCATGGCGGCGCTTGGAGGCACGGGGGCAAAGGTCGGTATCAATTATCTCAAGTACTATGGGAAGCGCGCCTTGGCAGGAGGCAGTGATTCTTCGCAGGAGGCACATGCTCGGGAGCTCGACGAACAGAATGCCTCCACGATCTATGATACCTTTAGTAAGCTGAAGGGCGGCCCGCTCAAGCTGGCCCAGATGCTAAGCATCGATAAGAACCTCCTTCCCCGTGCCTACGCCGATCAATTCGTGCAGGCTCAATATTCTGTCCCTCCCCTATCCTACCCGCTTGTGGTAAGGACATTCCGACGGGACTTTGGCAAGGAACCCCTCGATCTGTTCGACACCTTCGGTCGTGAGGCGGCTAGCGGTGCCTCAATCGGTCAGGTTCACAAAGCCTCCCTAAAGGGAAAGGATTTCGCCGTGAAAGTGCAGTATCCGGGGGTGGCGGAGAGCCTGAAGAGTGACCTGCGTGTCGTGAAACCGATTGCGCTCCGGGTGCTCGGTCTACGCGAACGCGATGTGGATCAGTATTTCCGAGAAGTCGAGACACGACTCCTGGAAGAGACCGACTACACCATGGAGCTGGAGCGTTCACTTCATCTCTCGAAAGCCTCAGCTCATCTTGAGAACATCCGTTTTCCGAAGTATCACCCGGAACTCTCTTCGCGACACATTCTCACCATGGAGTGGATCGATGGAGAACCTCTTGACCGCTTTGCTGATGGTAAAGCCTCTCAGGAAAAACGTGATCTCATCGGCCAGGCACTTTGGGATTTCTACAGTCATCAGGTCCACGAGTTGAATCTCTTCCATGCCGATCCTCATCCGGGAAATTTCCTGGTCTCCAAGGAAAATCTCTACGTGCTCGATTTCGGATGCACCAAGCAGATCACTCACGAGTTTTACCGAAAGCAGTTCAGATTCCTTGATCCGAACCTCCCCGGGAACCCTGCGCTCCTCCAAGAAGCACTCCGAGATCTGGATGTGATCATCAAGAGTGATACGGAAAAGGAAATCTCCCAGATCATGGCACTCTGCAGCACGTGGCTTGATCTTCTGGCCTTACCCTTCCGCTCCGGCACCTTCGACTTCGGTGATCCAGGGTTCCTGAAGGCGATCTACGATATGGGAGAAGAGAACCGGAAAGCCGATCATCTCCGGACGATGAAGGGGCAGCGAGGCTCGCCAGACACGATCTATGTGAATCGTGCTTTCTTCGGGCTCTATAGCCTGCTCGGACGACTCCGATCCAGAGTCAAGGTTACCCTCCCCGAGTGGCTGAAGTCATAAGAAAAGGTTCCTCGCTGTTTTCAGTGGGTTATAGAGAAGGCAGGGGAAAATATGGAACTCAAGAACTCAGGAAGTAACGGCCAGCCAAGCAAATGAAACCGGCGAGGAAGTTTTCAACTAAGAACAACACATCAAAGATGCAAAGTAACTGTCCGGCAAGCCGATGCAACATGGATCACGAGAACTTATCACATCCATACCTAATCAGCTTTTCTTCCTGAGTTCCTGAGTTCCATATTCAAAAAACCCTATTTGGTTCATCTAAAACTTTTTCGAAACCAAAGGCCTAGGCGCTGATTGTTTCCGATTCATCTTACTCACCCATTCAAAATAGCGGAGAGCCTAATAGAACATAGACTCCTGGCATAAAAAAAGCCGGACCATCACAGTCCGGCTTCTTTAGGAAAATTCTCAGGGTTGAATTACTTTTTC
>CAIPWR010000063.1 GCA_903868795.1 uncultured Spartobacteria bacterium
GGTGAACGCTTTATCAAGAGGACCTGCTCTGACTTTCCCCAGTGGGGGAGTGGTCTTGGATTCTCGAAATACGAGTCGCAACTTGCCGGAAGCGATCTGAAGACACGCAAGGAGCGTATCCTCTTCCTGGAGCAACTCCTGAAGGAGACCGAGGCATTACCTGCCGCCCTTCTCAAGGGCGATGACTGGCTCGACCGGCGCTGCTTCCTCTCGATACTCCGCACGGAGTTGCTCACTAGCCGTGATCTGGAACGCTACAGGACGAATCCCCAAGAATGCTGCGATAGTGCGGTCGGTGCGGTCTTTGAACTGATCATCCGGCATTCGGAGAATCTCAAGAAGGCACGACCCTCCATCGAGGCGAGGCTCGCGGCGATTCCCAAGTTCCTCAAGCAGGGCGCTGCTGCGGTGCACACTCCCGTTCCGCTCTGGACGAAGCTGGCCGTTCAATCCTGTAAGGGCGCAAAGGATTTCGTCGAAACCATCGGCGAGCAACTCGCAACCATCTCGCCCGATCCTGCGAAGACCCGGAAAATCGCCACGGCAGCAGGCAAGGCCTTCGATGACTATGCCAAGGCGATCCGTGCAAAAAAACAAGGCAAGCCCGGTGATTTCTCCCTTGGCCGCGAACGCTTCGAGTTTCTCGTGCGGGAGCGGACCGGACTCGACTGGAGCCTCGGTGAGATCGAGGCCGAGGGGCATCGCTTGATCAGGGAGGTATCCGCTGAGCTGGAAAAGGAAGCCCGCAAGCACGGAGCCAAATCAGCCAAGCAGATCCTTGAGAAGGCCCGAGATTCCTGGATCCCGGGGGCTCCTCTTCTGGAACTCTACACCCGCTCCTCGGAGCAGTGGCGTGAACGCGTGGTGAAGAGCGGACTCTATCCGATCCCTCCGGGAGAGACGCTGAAGGTCACCCCTGTGCCCGACTTCATGAGGGAGCATTTCCCGACGGCGGCCTACAGTTCGCCGGGTGCCTTCGAGGGGAGACAGAGAGGTATCTTCTGGGTGAATGATCTCGGAGCAACCAAGAAGGATCCTGCCGAGAAGCTGCGTGAGGAACGCCAGCACTTCGGTCTGGAACTGACGAGTGCTCACGAGGGGTATCCGGGCCATCATCTTCAGTTCGCGATTCAGAACCGAAATCCGAGCAGGATCCGTCGACTCTGCGGCCACGCCATCTTCTACGAGGGCTGGACCATGTGGTGTGAGAAGCTTGCGGTTGAGAAGGGGTGGGTAAAAGGTCCCCAAGCCCCCTATGCCAGATTCCAGCAACTCCATGACGCTCTGTGGCGCGCTTACCGGATCGTGATCGACTGCGGACTTCAGTCCGGAAAACTCACGCATGAAGCCGCAGCCCAGATTCTGGTGAAGGGAGTCGGATTCACTCCCGACCGTGCCCGCGCCGATGTGAACTGGTACACGGCCCAGCCGACCGTTCCGATGAGTTATCTGCTCGGCCGACTCGAGCTTGAGCGGGTCAAGGATGCGCGGATGAAGGGAAAGAGTGGGAAAGGCTGGTCACTCCGGAAGTTCCACGACTGGGCTCTCGGATACGGCGCCGTGCCTTGGCGCTGGATCGAGCAATCCGAGCTTCAGTAAGCCTTCTTCCCCTGCTTCTTGAGCACCCGGGCCTCAACGAAGGACTGGATGCAGCGGGCGACAAAGAGTGCGCAGAGCAGGGCAGTGGCCATCTTCGCGATGGAGGAGTTGGTCTTGTCTCCGGCGGTCTGCTTCAGTACGGCA
>CAIPWR010000064.1 GCA_903868795.1 uncultured Spartobacteria bacterium
GGCTGACTTGTGAGCTAGGGGTGGGGGTATTCGTCTCCGACGCTGACCATGCAGTCGAAGAGGTTAGAAAAGTCAGCGTGAGAAAAACGGGAATCAGGGCAAGGAGAGGCTTCATGAGAATATTGAGCAAAAATAAATGTTGTAATAAAACGATTACACCGACTGGATGATCGCTTGGACTTTCTCAGTGAGGATTTGGACGATTTCATCGCGGACGCGCACCCATTCCGTCAGATCGGCCTTGCTCGGTTCGCCATTGATGCCACAGGTCTTCTCGGTTAGGTATCCAGCGATCTGATCGATATGTCCGCCAGATCGAGTTCGCCGATGGGTGAGCGGGGTGCCAGTGTCGGCTTGCTCTCTGCATGCGTCGGTAGCGACCAGAGGAGAAGCGCGGTGAGGAGTGAAAGGAGTGGATGTGAGGGGTAGAGTTTCAAGGGGAAAAGTGTCTGTCAGAGACTCACCTTTATAGGTTGGCCTTCATACGAAATGCTCTTGTCGGGATGTTGTTCCTCAGCAATGCCAACTCCATGACTTAGGCGGACGAGAACTATATGGAATTTCCACGATTTTTTCACACCGTCAAAGTCTCCAACCCTTTCAGAGATTGAGAGAGTACGGTCGTGGTCATTCCACGAGAGCGTGAAAGTTGAGCGGGCCTTTTTCTCATAATTGTAAGTCTTTCCATCATCCTCGTAGATGGTGAAAGAGCCGTCGGCACCAGGATAGATGCGGAGCTCTACCGGTGCGTCAAACGGTTGATCAGCATATTGCACGACAGGCCCCATCGGCACGATGGAACCGGCTTTCATATGGATCGGTATTTTTTCCATCGTGACAGAATTCGTGAGGGTGCTGCCGCCCTGGATTTGCTCCCCTGTCCAAAAATTATACCAGAGGGTATCCGTTGGGAGATAAACAGATTTGGTAGTGCTTCCTGTGAGATTCCACTGACGAATAGCGTCAGGAGCTACGGTGATATTCTCCATCGGTTGGACAATCGGGCTGACGAGGAAAGCGGGGCCAAACATGTATTCGTCTGGGATTGATTTGATTTGTGGATCTTTACGGAAATCAAATGCCAGTGAACGCATCATCGTGTAACCCTCGTCAGTGACCTTCCATGCCAGCGAGTAAATATAGGGCATGAGGCGGTAGCGAAGATTGTCGTAGTCGAGGAGAATCTGCTTCGTTTTCTGATCCCAACTATCTGAGTAGAGGGCGCGGTTCCCTGGGCCGTGAATACGAAAGACGGGACAAAATGCACCGAATTGAAACCAGCGGGTGAAGAGTTCACGATTGACTGGATGAGACCACTCGGGAACCTCGGTCGGATTTGAAGCGGTTACCTTTTGCAAAGGTGTCACCTTGGGGCAGCGGCGATAGCCTCCGATATCTGTTGTCCAATAGGGATAACCGGAGACGCAGGTGTTGATTCCCTGGGACACTTGAATTCGGAAATCATCCCAAGTCGTAAAAACATCACCCGACCAGAGACAGGCCCCGAAGCGTTGTTGGCCTGCAAAAGCTTGTCTCGCCAGAGTGAAAACACGCTTGTTGGGAATATCTTGCCTCCAGTGGTCGTACAAGCCTCCAGTATGCAAGAGCGAATAGACATTGAAGACATCGAGACCTCGTCCGAGAGGGGTATTGAAAACTTTTCGGATTTCTGTGCCACCGGTTTTGGGGTAGAACCCCGATGATTCTGGTTCACAGTTATCCGCCCAGATGGCATCCCATCCGTTGGGAATGATGAGAGATTTGCTGAGCTGATTCCAGTACATCTCCCGTGCCTTGTCGCTAAAGGCATCGTAATAGCAATCGGTTTCATGCAAAGCCAGCATGGGAAGAAGATACCCTCCTGCCTCCATGGCGAGGTAGTTGGCCGTGCCAAATTGATAGACAGGCCAGATGGAAATCATCCCATGAATATTCTCAGCATGGAGTTCATCGAGCATCGCTTTCGGATCGGGATAGGCATTTGGAACCATCTGGAACGAGCCGATCAGCGTCCAATACATCCAATCCTGCACGAGGCAATCAAGCGGTATATTGTCCTGACGGTAGGTCTTTGCCACATCAAGGATTTCCTTCTGCGAACCATAGCGATCCTTGGATTGAATCAGGCCGAAGGCCCATTTTGGAAAGAGCGGCGCAGCCCCTGTGGCCCTTCGGTAGCCAGCGATGATCTGGTCAAACTCAGGTCCATAGAGGAAGTAGTAATCGACCATTTTTCCGCTGTCGCTGGTGTACCGGAACTGCGTGTTATTCGCAACCGTGCCGGAGAAACTGGAGGGTGAGTAGTTATCCCAGAGCAATCCATAACCCCGCGTTGAAAGAAGCACAGGAATAGCTCCATCCAGATACTTGATCTTCATTACCTGGTCGCGGCCTTTGTAATTGATAAGCTGCGCGGGATCTTTCCCTTGATAATTCACGGAGAGAGGATCCCTGGCGTGGCATCCGAGGCCAAAGAGACCTTCGCCCAAGGGCGAATCAAACAAAGTCTCACAGATGTAGGTGCTCATCCTGTCAGCAAAGGATGAGATCATCTTTTTCCCATCTTTCTGGCTCTCGGAAACAATCAATTCTCCTTTTTTATTGTAGTACCGAATCTGCTCGGTGGATCTATCAATTTTGACGATCAGCTTGCTGGTGGAGATTGTGATCTCCTTCGGATCATCCGAAACATCGAATGCAGGCGTGTTGCTCCAGGGGTTATTGACGACTAATGATTTCTTTTCGGGGAATTGATCTAGCACCGTGTAGCGCACATGGATGATCGTGTCTGTGCAGACTTGAAGGTCAAGCGACCCATGATCCAGTTTACAGTGAATTCCCGTATCGGATTTTTTAAAGTCAAGGATGGAGGCTTGAGATGAGACGGGAAGAATGGAGCCTAAGATCAGGGCTGCGACTAAAATTCTTTTAGTAAAGGCAGGAAATGAGAAGTGCATAGGATGGTTGGTATTAATGGTTCGCAATTTAGATGCGTCCTCTGGGTCTTATGTAGTTGAGAGAGGGTACTGGCGGAGGTGTTTGAGTAGGATGGGATAGATTTTACGATGTCTGTGGTTCCAACGCCACTCACATTCTTTGAGGTGGATAAGGAACTTTTCCTTACGGATGCTACGGAGTTTTAGGAGGCGGTGTTTGGCGAAGCTCCAGAAGGATTCAATGCCATTAACGTGATTCTTACCCCGAGCAAACTGGTTCTTGTGGTGATGAACCCGGTGATGCTGGTAACCATTGGTTACCAGCCCGTCATAGGCCTTCCATCCATCGGTATAGACATCGCTGCTTGAGAGAACGTGTCCCTTGAGGATCGCCATCAGTTCTTGCTTGGAGCAGTTCTTCACCACACTAACGAAGACCCGATCGCCGCGTTTATGGAGCCCCAAGATAGGGATCTTACCGCCGGCACCACGGCCTCGCTTGCCTCGTACTCTGCGGGCTCCGAAGTAGCTCTCATCAACCTCGATGTCACCAGCAAAGGGTTGCATCTCCTGGAAGGTCATCTCCACCAACCTCTCCCTCATGAGGGAGTAAATGCGGTGCACAGTGCGGTAGTTCAACCCCGTCAACTCTGCTGCCGTGAGGCTGGGAAGATCCGCTGCAAAGAAGCGGATCACCTCCCGAAATCGGGCCTCAGAAACGTGCGCGCCTTTTGAATATCTGTTCTTCATTGCTGATCAGGGACTTATACCCCATCAGCACCCCGTCAACTACATAAGACCCTCTGAAATACCGGACTCGTGACGATATACTCGGGTGATCCAGGGCAGAAGGGATAGTGGCCAATGGAGCTTAAGGCATACCAGCTAGCCATCGAGGCGGTAGGGGATTTTTGAAAAAAACTAGAGCGGTTTAGGGCGACTTCGGATCGCAGATCGCCACACCGAAGCGGTGGCGCATCAGTATATCCTCTGGAAAGTTTGCTGCGCGCGCCGAATCCGGCAGGCTGCCCAGAAGTGATCCTGCGGCCAATACCAGTGAGGATGCCTTTAGAAAGTCGCGTCGTCTTGTTATTCATTGGGGGAAGAAGTTAGAAACTAAAATCTATTTAGCGTTCGGTTGCTCGAGATGGGAGGTTTTTCTCAATGATTGCTACAGCAGCATCCGCCTGAACTTTCACTCCGGGAGGAGCCCAATGAAACTGGTCATCCTTCTTGTTCCCTTTGTAGGTGGAGAGATCCGTCATCATGAGGCTGTAGATGTCATCGACTTGAAAGCCGAGTTCTTGAGCCAATCTCGCCATGACCTCATCGCGTTGCTCAATGGTGGGATTATTGACTGGATCAACCTTACTCTGATCTCCCTTCATGGTCATCGGGGTCGTACTGCACCAGATGAGCTTGGCGTGAGGGGCGTGCGTTTGGAGGATACCGACATACTGCCTCACAAGCGGCTCGTAGCAATTATCTGACACGCGATCCTTCTGCCATCCATGCAGGCCGATGTTGAAATGAATCACATCATAGGGGCCTTGCAAGAGAATCTTAGTCAGGAGCTCGGGAAGATCCTTGGAAGACTCGCACATTCCCGTGATCCAATAATCGACACGGGCCTTCCCTTTGAGTCCTGCAATGACAAGATCATGATTGGCTCCGACGATCGAATCGCCGATCAGCAAGACCCGCAGGAGAGCTGTGTTGGTGTCTGAGCACTGATGAAATCCCCAATTGCCGTTGATGGGGTGAAGTCGAGGATCGGTCTCTTCTACTCCTGATAAGCGAATAACAAACGA
>CAIPWR010000065.1 GCA_903868795.1 uncultured Spartobacteria bacterium
GACGCTCGGCAAACCTGCTCCAAATAGCTCATCCGTCGTGGTGGGTATCCTCTGCGCCGGTACGTCGGATCTTCCGGTTGCTGAGGAGGCGGCGGTCACATTGCAGTCTTTCGGACGTCGCGTGGAGAGGATTCATGATGTTGGCGTTGCAGGTATTCATCGTTTGCTTGGAGAAATCGAACGAGTGCGTGCCTGCGGGGTTGTGATTGTCGTCGCGGGTATGGAAGGTGCTCTTCCTAGTGCCGTCGCTGGACTGGTCGAGATCCCGGTGATCGCTGTCCCCACGAGTGTAGGATACGGGGCCAGTTTTGCAGGTCTTACGGCCCTGCTTGGCATGGTCAATAGCTGTGCCAACGGCGTCACCGTGACGAATATCGACAATGGTTTCGGAGCCGCATGCGCCGCCGATGCCATCTTGAGGCTTCTCGAAAAGAGAGGGTTGGCGGAACAGGAATCTTCCCGATGAGCAAAGCTCCCGCCGCATTCGTTCTTGCAGCGGGACTCGGCACGCGACTCGCTCCCCTCACACACATCCTCCCGAAGCCGCTTGTCCCGGTCTTTCATAAGCCGCTCCTGACTTTCGCTTTTGACAGCCTGATTGAGGCGGGTGTGGGAACACTGGCTCTCAATACCCACCATCTGCCGGAAACCTTCATCCCCGTCTTCGGTGCAAACCCTTCCTATCGTGATCGACCACTGCGCTTCTTTCATGAGCCTCTCCTACTCGATACCGGGGGGGGAATCCGCAATGCCCGCACCTCCTTGGGGGAGGAAACGTTTTTTCTCTATAACGGTGACATCCTCGCCGATCTCCCCCTGGCTCGTCTGCTTGCTGCGCACCGCTCCTCCGGAGCCGTGGCAACTCTTTTACTCAGGCCCGCCGCAGGAGGAGGTGTCGCTAATGTCAGCTTCGACGCGATCTCCGGTCAGGTACTAGACCTTCGTGGTGCCCTAGGAGCTAGCGTGGGTGAGCAGGTGGTCTATTCGGGGATCGCCGTCTTCGAGCCCGGGATCTTTGACTGGATTCCGGATGAGGGACCCTATTCGATCATCAATGCGTTGCTCGAGGCCATGAAATCAGGTGAGAAAGTGGGGGGACTGCTGGTGGGGGAGGGACTCTGGATCGATCTTGGAACTCCAGCTGCCTATCTCGAGGCTCACCGAGTACTGGCGGAACGGAAGCAGCGTCCCTCCTATCTCTCCGATCCTGAATGGCCGCAGATGATTCATCCCGACGCCCTCGTGGAACCGGGAGCCGTGATTGAAGGAGTGACCTCCGTAGGTCCCGGAGCCGTTGTGCGCAGTGGAGCGGTCGTGAAGGATTCCGTGCTTTGGACGGGTGCCATCGTTGGCTCCGACGCGCGTCTCAATCGCTGCATCGTGAGTGGCAGAAACCATGTTGCCGGAGAACACACTGGAGGAGTGCTCTGATGAAGGAAACCATCCTGATTGCAAGGACAGCCGCCGAGTTGCCCGGATTTGTACCGACATCCCTAAACCCGATCGAGAAGGGAGGCTCCAGCAGATACTTCTATCGGGTGAGTTCGCCCGAACGCTCCGTGATTCTCGTGCGGGATCTCGGGGAGAAAGAAGAGAACAGACATTATGCAGCGCTAGCAGAGTTTCTCTCCTCTCATGGCGTGCCGGTTCCCCGCGTGCTGGCGCATGCTCAAACCGAGGGCCTTCTCTGGCTTGAGGATCTTGGCGAACAGGATCTCTGGGCCACGAGAAAGGATCCTTGGGAAGTACGTCGTCCTCTCTACGAGTCGGTGCTGCGCGGCATTGCACTCCTGCATCGGATTCCGTCGCATGCCGTGGATGTGGAGAACCTACATCTGCAGCTTGCCTTCGATGAAAGGCTCTACCGCTGGGAGCAGGAGTATTTCACGGAGCATTGTCTGGGTGGAATCTTTGATCTGCCAGAATCAGAGAGGGAGTCGCTCCTCGGTAGTGAGCCGATGCGGCGCTTGGCGGAGGGGTTGGCCTCGATGCCCCGTCAACTCGTGCACCGTGATTTTCAGTCTCAGAACATTCTCATCCGCGATGGGGAGGCCGTGTTCATTGATTTTCAGGGGATGAGACCGGGCCTCGCGCAATACGATCTTGCTTCCCTTTTGTGCGATCCTTACGTGGAAATCTCCACGCATGAGCGCACCGAGTTGCTCGCCTATTATCGGAAGCTACAGACTGAGGCCGGTGTGAGACTCAATGAGGATTTCGAGCGTGTTTTCTGGCAATGTGCCGCGCAACGTCTCATGCAGGCGCTCGGAGCCTATGGCAATCTGAGTATCAACCTCGGCAAACCGCACTTCCGCGCCCATGTCCCTCCAGCACTGATCCAACTCAGCGAAGCCCTCTCCAATCTCCACCCTCAGGATCGTCTCAATGACTTGGAGATACTTGTTTCAAATCTTAAAGATTCACAGGGATTAAGGGGATAAGAGGGATGTTTCGCTTATTCCATAACTCATTATTCTTTCTCTTCCTGAGTTCCTGGGTTCCATATTAAATTTCATAGAGACAGTTCCCATGTTCAAAACCGTCGTCATCGAGAATCTCTGGCCCCAGATCGAAGGAGGCCTCTATCCCATCAAGCGGATTCCGGGCGAGTCCGTGGAGGTCTTTGCCGATATCTTCAAAGAGGGGCACGAGGTCGTGCTGGCCGTGGTGAAGTGGCGTACGGTTGGCACCAAGAAGTGGCAGGAGTCCCCGATGACCCAGATCCGTGAGGATCGCTGGAGGGGAAGTTTTCCGGCAGGTCCCGTCGGCTTCACCGAGTGGACGATCGAGTCTTGGGGAGATGCCTTTGGATCCTGGGTCGAGGAGATTGGCAAGAAGGTCAAGGGTGGAGCAAACGATCTCCTCTCCGAGACATTGGAGGGAGCAGCCCTCGTGCATCATGCCGCGAAGCGTGCGGGAAAACATGCCGATGCCAAGAAACTCATCGCATATGCAGAGTTGCTCGAGAAAGCCGCTGATCCCGCTGAGTTGCTTGCCCTAGCCGCGGACCCTGAACTTGCGGTCCTCATGGGAGAATGGCCTGATCGCTCCCTCGCGACCATTCACGAACCCTCACAGAGGATTCGTGTTGATCGTCCCGGAGCCGCCTTTGCTGCCTGGTATGAGTTCTTTCCGCGCTCTGCAGAGGGGAAGGAGGGGAGTGGTTCCACGTTCCGCGAGTGTCTTGGGCGAGTTGATGATGCCAAGGCGATGGGCTTTGATGTCATCTACTTCCCGCCCATCCATCCGATCGGCATCACTGCGAGGAAGGGTGCAAATAACGCACTCACATGTAAGCCGGGTGAACCGGGTGTCCCTTACGCAATCGGTGGCCCTGCCGGCGGGCATTGCGCGGTCGAGCCGGAGCTTGGAACACTGGAGGATTTCGAGTGGTTGCTGAATGAGATCAAGGCACGCGGTATGGAAGTCGCCCTCGACTTCGCATTGAACTGCTCCCCGGATCATCCCTACGTGAAGGATCATCCCGAGTGGTTCTTCCACCGCCCGGATGGGACGATCAAGTATGCGGAGAACCCTCCGAAGAAATACGAGGATGTGTATCCGCTCGATTACCATAATCCGCAGTGGAAGGCTCTCTGGAACGAGCTTCGAGATGTCCTCCTGTTCTGGGCCGAGCGCGGCGTGAGGATCTTCCGGGTCGATAATCCGCATACCAAGCCCGTCGCGTTCTGGGAGTTTGCGATCGCCGAAGTGCAGGCGAAATTCCCCGATGTGATTTTCCTCAGCGAGGCCTTCACCCGCCCGAAGATGATGCAGGTTCTTGCCAAGGTCGGCTTCACCCAGAGCTACACCTACTTCACCTGGCGCAACACTCCCTCCGAGCTACGAGAGTATTTCAATGAGCTGACCCAGACTCCGATGCGGGAATATTTCCGGCCGAATCTCTTCCCGAATACGCCCGACATTCTCCCTGTCTACCTTCAGGAGGGAGGGCGTCCCGCCTTCATGATCCGCGCCGTACTGGCCACGACGCTGAGCGGTGTCTACGGCATTTACAGCGGATTTGAACTCTGTGAGAACGCGGCCCTGCCCGGACGCGAGGAGTATCTCGATTCCGAGAAGTACCAGTACAAGAAGCGCGACTGGAACTCCTCGGGAAACATCAAACCGCTCATCACCCGTCTCAATGCGATCCGCTTCGAGAACGCGGCTCTCCAGCAGACCAATAACCTCGGTTTCTTTGGCTCAGAGAATCCTTCCATCCTCTGCTACCGCAAGTGGAATGCCGATCTCTCCAACCAGATCCTCGTCATCGTCACCACCGATTTCCGCAGTGCTCAAGCCGGCTGGATTGATGTGCCGACCGGCGACCTAGGTCTGCCGCCCGATTCCTCCTACCAGATTGAGGATCTCCTGACTGGAGAGATCTTCACTTGGAATGGAGCCCGCAATTTTATCTCCCTCGACCCGTCTCAAAGGGTGGCTCACATCTTCCGTCTCAAGCGATAAGACTCGAGATATCAACGGATAGCAGTGTTGTTGTTCGCTCGCAGTATAAGACATACAGCTTCGCTCTCACGCCTTGCTCTCCATCTGATCTTCCGAGTCTTGGGGTGTCATTCGTTGGGGACAATCGAAGCCCTCATGATCCAAGTGGGTTAGGGATAACATGCAGGAGTTAAGAATATTTACTTTCCTGATAAGTGGAGGCTGGCAGGTGTAATTGTGTGCTTGGGACTTTTAAGCGCCTGCACCACGGTTACCTACCCAAATGGGACGACGGTCACGACTCCCTATGTGGCTCCTGCTGTCTACGCTCCGATCTACGGGACGCCAGGATACCCTGTGCCAGTCGCTCCCTATGCTCCGCCGGGAACGCCCGGTGCCTACTACGGATATGGAGGCGGTTATGCCCCTATCTATGGGGCTGGTTGGAGGCAGTGGGTAAATAATTGGAGCAATTTGGGGTGCTACAATCGCGGATGGGGCGGAGGATATGGCGGCTGTAGAACCTACAATGGGTATCGTCCCACCTGTGGCTATCCCGTAATCCGGCGGGGGTATTGAGCACGACCTGAAGCCAGCCCGGAGAGTCTAGCCTACTGTGAGGGCCACACTCACTCCTGACTATTGTTTGTCGTTAGCGATGCCGAAAGGGATGTGCACGCAGGGGATCTCATCGGATATTCCCTCCAGATGAGAGAGCTGATCATCGAGGAAGAGGTGAGGCTTGAAGACCCTGAGCACTCGACTCTTGTCGATTCCTCCCATGAGGAAGGTTTCGGTGGGAGCCAGTCCCCAGGCGGTAAGTGTTTTGATGAATCGGGTATGCGCTGGAGCACTTCTCGCAGTGACGATTGCAATGCGAAGGTGGGGTTTGTAATTGGGGTCTGCTTTCAGTCGTTTTGATTCGAACTTCTGCCAGTACGAGAGCTTTTGGGCAAGACTGTGGAGCGGCCCTGCCTGGAGAGGCTCATCGGACTTCTCCTGTTCTGAATTCCTGAAGGTGGCCAAGCCATCCCGCTTGAAGACCTGTTCCGACTCATCTCCTGCCAGCACGCCATCGAAGTCGAAGGCGATCCGCAACTCATCTGAGGTCGGTTCATCCGACGCCTGAGTCGGGAGGACCAGTCCTGCGGGCATACCTGCCTGAAGTGCCCCTCGAACATCGGACTCATTGGCGCTCAGGAAGAGTGATGCATTAAAGGCATCAATGTAGGGATAGGGATCCTTACCGCAGAGGAAGGATCCACGTGTGATGTTCAGATCGTAGTGTTTGCAGGATTCGAAGAACCGTTGCCCGGAGTCGGGGTCATTCCGCGAGAGCACAATGACCTCCACCGGTTGCTCGTTGGGATAGAGATTGTTGAGGTGGAGCAGTCGTCGGATGAAGGGGAAGGCGACCCCTTTGCCAAAGGGATTGTGGAGATTCTCCTTCTGAAAGTTGCGGTAGGCTTCCTCTCCACGCTCCTCGTAAACCGCGCCTGCTTCCTTCATGTCGAAGACAGCGCTACTGGAAATCGCAACCACGAGTTTCTTATCGATGGGGAACTGTGCCATAGGACGTTTTATCGATTATAGTGGATTGGTACAGTTTGGGCATGCCCGTTATCTCCTAGGAATCGCCTCGCCCATCTCTGTCCAAAGTGATGCTGAGATCCGATTGAGAGAATCATGGCGCTTAGAAGCACGCTGATGCAGAGGGCTCCGTATATTTTGAATGCTCGATCCGCATTCCTCATCAGGGTGAAAAGAATGAAAAAGGCGATAAGTGACACGGCAAAACTCCAGACCCATAGCATTCCGGTGCTCATGGTGATGCCTGGCTGATCAGCCAGCACAGATACCGCGATCATTCCTGGCATGAGCAAGAGGATCAAGATCCCCAGAAGTAGGATGAGAGAAAAGCCAAGGAGATGTCCCATCGTCTGTGCAATCCGTTGCGTGATGTTTCTATGATTGTTCACGGCTCACCCTCCGAACCCCATCCTAGGTCGGCTCACGGGAGCCAGCCCCTCTCCGGAGAACACCTCGGCAAGGGAATAGTCATCCTTCTCCGGCAGGGATTTGCCAAGATGAGAGGCTAGACGGGTGGCCTGTTCTCGGCATAATCGGTCAAATTTTCTAAGACAGATCAATCGACCTGGTCTCAGGAGAGCCTGATCAATGTCAGAGACCTTACAGTTAATCGTGCAAATAATGTGCAGACTCAGGAAATCACCTAGCATTCCGTCAGAAAGGTTGAGTAGGGCACTCACCTCATCCCGATTATCAGAGCCGCGACTCATCAGCACGGCATCAGCATCCTCCAGAATCACAGCCAGCTTTTTTTCGGGGTGTCGGTTTTTTTGGCCTGCCCAAAACCCGATGAACTTGGAATTGGAAAGCATCCCCATGGAGGCAGGAGGGATGAAATAAAATCGGTGGCTATCCTTGAGCCTTCCTATGAGATGGCGGAGATAGGATGTTTTTCCTGTTCCTGGCATTCCCTCCAGTATGGAAAGCCCCTTCTTCTTGGCCTTTAATGTTTCTTCATATTCCTGATGCCATGCACCAGTTCCAACGGGATAATGCAGATCAAATGCTGAATCATCCAGGAGTGAGTCTGCATCAAGAGGCACCCATTCACAGCGAATGTCTTCCTCAATTTTAATAAGTTGGAAACCCCATATGTCGGAGGAAGGGGGCTTGGTGTATTTCTCGGTAAAATCTTTTACCAACTGAAATGCTTCTTCCGGGCTGCTTGCACATCCATTGACGCGGATTAAATCTCCATACAGAAAACTCTGCGGGCCAAACTGAAAGATAAAATCATCAAAATGCACCTCTTTTTGTTTTGGCTCGAATACTCGAACTGAACGCATCAGTGCTTTTGTTTCATTAGTAGCAGCTTTGCTCACATCCCATCGGCCAAGGGCTCTGCACAAATGAAGTGGATGCTTGCCGAATGCCGAGAGTATGGGAACTGGGGGCTCAAGCTCCTCAGCAACGATCGCTCTTGTCCCAAGATGGCAGGTAAACAACGGGTCCCTTGTTTCTTGTGATGAGATAGGAGCTTTTTGCTGAATAGAGTCGCGGATTTCAGAGATCATGGGCAGAGAGTTTCAATAAAGACCTCCCTCTGCCACGGAACCGATTGTCCCCAATGCTTGTCTGGAGGGATTGTCTGAGCGTGGCCTTCTGGTTATTCATAAGCGCATGGCATCCCCTCTCCAGCAAGATCTCGCAAAGCTCAAGGCTCTGGCCTATCGGCGCCATGAGCACTCGGAGGATGACATCCGCCGCTACCATGCACTTCTCAAGAGAAAGGGGCCGGAGGCCATGGCTCCGCTGAAAACTCTCCGCCGATGGATGCTCGTGCCTGTTACTCTCTGGCCGATTCATATCCAGCCGGTTTTTGTCGCCTGCATGGATGCAATCGAGTCTGGGAAAGCTCTGGATCAGGAGATGGAGTTCCTAATCGCACAGCTCCACGAACCTCCGAGGGAAGATGCTTGTCACGTTGTTGCCGAGCACGAACGACTTGTCTGGAAAGGGGGCTATGAATCCCTCGTCAACACAGCCGCCAAATTCGACTCCATACAGAAGGATGCAGAGCTCAATCCCGACTTCTTGAGGGAATGGAAGGAGATCAAAGCCCAATGGGATATGAAAAAGTTCACTGATAGTAAGGGGATTATCCGTCGCTCTCTGACAGGGGAGCGTAACTTACGCGCTCGCTTCTGGGTTGAGTGGTCGGATCCCAAGGATCGCTTCCAGGCGGTCTTCGATCTCTTCTGCCATCGGTGGAATCTCTACGGCATGGAGAAGGAGAAGCCACTCGTGATGAAGCTCTCCGTGAATCTCACGGCTTATGGAACCATGATCTTCATCCCGGCCTACTGGTCCTTCGATGCAAAGCGGGATGTCCGATGGGATGCCGTCACGAAGCTCCACCGAGCACGGGCCTTGAAGAAACAAGGAGAGGGACTGGCCGAGAATGCAGCCAAGCGACGGTCTGATTCCAAGAAACTCAAGAAGCTCGATGCCGAAGCCAAGAAGCTAAAGCTCCGAGGAGAGGCCCGTCATGCTTTTCTCTGTAAGGGGCTTGGTATGGATGAGAGGACTGATCCGAAGAGACTTGCTAGGTTGAGGAGAGAGTTTTAGAGACTCTTGCTTACGATTTCATGCCAGCGTGTAATATTTGCAGGCAGAATTTTCAGATTTTTCTCTATAAATTGATTCATAAATTCGGGAGAAAGACACTCAACTTTTTCCGACTTATCTCCTGAATAATAATTATTAGTCTGGAATAAAAACGTCCTGCTTATGTCGTTCCTATCTTTGTAGTTGTTTATATCTAGAGGTACACCTCCAGTTTTTACCTGAACGGCAGCAACTTCTCCATTCGTCTTATTTTTGGCAATAAACTCAAAGCTTTTGGTATCGGCTTTGCGTGAATTTGGAATTACAATCCAGCCTTCAGTTTGAAGATACACAAAAACTAAGTCCTCAGCCTCTTCAGGCGATAGAAAAGAGAAGATATTATTAAGTGGATAATTTGATCTCTTATAAGAGTCGGACGTATTTAATTCGTTCCAAAGATATTGTGAATATATAAGGCAGGCCTCATTCTGAATTGACTGAAAAGTTAATGGAACGGTAAAACAACTAACAACTTTCCCTGGTACATCACTAAGGGATGGAATTCGTTTGATATCACATCTGACAATATTTACTATATCCGCTTTCTTAGCATCTTCGTTGAGAAAATATTCCCATCCAGAATTTACTTTTGCCAAAAAATATTCACCTATCGGTGATCGGGTCCATATTAGGTCATCTTTTTTAACATTTCTTCTAAAAAAACTAACATATTTTATTTGTCTTGGTGAGTAGTCTGAAACTCTTGCTTCAGTTTCATAATCTTCCCATTTGAAAATCTTTTTATCAGTTTTAGTCTGATAACCTAGCCCCAGCATTTGATTTCTTAGACAGTAATCAAAAGCAAATTGCCGCCCCAAAATTCC
Organism: uncultured Spartobacteria bacterium; assembly: GCA_903868795.1. Lineage (GTDB taxonomy): Bacteria > Verrucomicrobiota > Verrucomicrobiia > Chthoniobacterales > UBA6821 > UBA6821. Next base: position 9,471 of record CAIPWR010000065.1, read on the forward strand.
CGCTGTTTTTATATGTATTCGGTATAGACTCATTTATATTTCTACTTTCCCGTACCCTTGCAGGTAGGGCAGACGAGTTTTTTATCACCTCCGCATGAATGGCAGGTTTTACCGTTCACTTTACCGTTTCCACGGCAGACGGGACAATCGATGGTTTTACGAGCGCTACATGTGCTGCAGGCCATAGGATACGATAGTTGATGGTTAGTTCTGGGTGGTTGAGTCTTTCAAACGATGCAAGACCGTATGAGTTGGTATGAACGGCTTTGATGAAACAACGGTCAAGCCATATCGGGTTCTTTAAATCTGATGCGAACGGTTGATCTCTGCACCAGCAGTTCCCCTTCGGAGAAAAGTTGGGATGTCGAGATCTTCAGTAGGCTGAGCTACAGCCTGCTCGGGGCCTTCAACACTTCCAGTCTCTGACTTCTTCGGAAACTCTTTCGGGAAAGCATCTGGATCGAGAGTCCATTCCGCCATCTCCTTGGCATGGCTTGTGAGGCCGATAGCGGTTGTGTAGGCAGGATTTTGCAGGGTCGGGGGATCTCCAATCACACTGCCAGCAGATACCAGCGACACGGGGCGATGGAATACCTCCTCCGCAACCATAGCGATGTTTCGCAATCGCGAACCTCCACCGGTCAGCATTACTTGGGAAACGCTTTCTAAGATACCTTCTGTACCCTCGATAGAGGCAATTCGGGGTAAGGCAGCAATGCGATCTCGTATCTGCTCGAAGATCTCCCGCACCCTGAGATGAATGATAGTGTCCATTGAGGTTCGGTCGTAGCTGGGCTCTCCCGAAATATTGTCCATGGTGATCATGCCGTCTGAGGAGCCATCACTCGCATCAGCCGCTCCTTCCTGGATCTTCAAAAGCTCCGTCTTGGTATTCGGCAACTTTAGGCCGATTGATAGGTCACTGGTGATGTGATCGCCTCCAACGGCAAGGACTCCACTACAAAGAACCTGACCTGGATAACGGATGACGGTGAAATCGGTCGTGCCTCCACCGAGATCGATCAGAAGAGGTGTGGCGTATTTCTCGCCGTAGAGGACGCCGTGCGTGCTTGCCACGGATGATGGAACAAGGCTCTCAACTTGGAGCTGAAGGGATTCCAGGCAATCAAGCGTCCTATGGATACGGCTACTAGAACCATGGATGAGGTGAAGGTGCGCCTCGAGAAGACTCCCCTTGATTCCACGAAGGTTAGTGAAGTTGAACCCATCGATACTGTAATGATCGACGGTTCCATGGATAGGAATATGACCGCTCGGTAATGTGGAATCATCAATGTTCCCTGCTGCGGAAAGTAGATCCTCTCTGATCACCTGATCACGTTCTTTGGGAAGATTGCATGTCCCTGTCGAGTCCATACTCCCTAGGTGTGCACCGGTGATGGAGGCCCAGACACTTCTGACCTCAATATTGGTTTTATTCTCGGCATCAAGTACTGCCGCCCGGATGCACTCGGCAGCCTGGGCCAGATCCACGATCTCCCCCTTGCGAATACCGCGAGAGGGAGCCTCTCCAACACCCAGAAGGTGAAGGGTTCCATCATTCCTACGCTCGGAGACAGCCACACTGATTTTGCTCGTCCCAACGTCGAGCCCTACATAAATGGGGCCTTTTATGGTACCATCCCTGGAGCGATTCAATGGGGCTATTCCAGGGGATGTTGAAGCGGATGGATTCCTGAACCGCTCGGCGCTTTTCATGACCTTTGAAATCGCAGATTTCCATTCGGGACTTGCGGAATGGATCTCCCACTCAGGCATCGGAAGATGGCCATCACGAACAAGGCCCTCGATCACGGAGGCCATCTCATAACCATCCAATTCATGACCTGGATCATGGGCCAGGGATATAAAAGTGACTTCTTTTTTCAGAAGATGCTGGAGTGCCTCTTTTAGGCTCTTGCACCAGACGGCATCTGGCATTCCGTGTTCCTTGGGGTCCCTGATGTGATCGATCCAGATTTTCATAGTGGTTGGTCAGTTTAAAAACTCTATCTCCTTCAGGACACTTATAGCGACGGTCTTGTTGTATTCGCGAACCAGGCCCGAGAGGCGGAACATATCAATGACCCACCAGATGCCAAAACCGCCAAAGGTCAGCCAGAAAAGAAGGTTCACCCACACCTTGCTCACATAGAAGTAGTGCCAGGCCGGGAAGACGCACCAGAGCAGGAAGGCCACGAATCCCGATTTCTTCTCCTTTTGAAATTCCGTCAGGAATGCCTCCTGGGTTAGTTGATCCAACGAGTCGAGTCTGCGGAGAACGGCCCCCGGAATCTGACTACTTATGCTTGAAGGAATATCGATCATGGAGATCCTTCTGCCAGAGGATCACCCATCTCCGACAGGGCATTGATTGGGGACAATTGTTTGGCTGGATGAGATTCAACCTAATCGCCATCGTCTGAATGAAGTACCCATCTCATGAATCTCTCTAAATCCAAGATCATCGCTTTTCGCCAGTGCCCGAAACGGCTCTGGCTCGAGGTTCATCATCCGGAGTTGAAAGAGGTCTCAAATTCTTCCGAGGCTTCATTTCAGGTCGGCTATGAGGTGGGGAACATGGCTCGTCAAATCTACGATCCAAACGGCAACGGGGAGACTGTCGAGATACATCCCGATCGTCTCCACGAAGCAATTGCCAGAACGACGGAGCTTGTAGCCACATCAAGACATCCGATTTTCGAAGCAGGATTTGAGGCTGCAGGGGGGCGTGCCTTTGCCGATGCCCTGTTGCCTATTCAGAGTGATGGAAGCCCAGCCTGGCGCATGGTTGAAGTGAAGTCTTCTACCAAGGTGAAGGATTACCACCATGACGATATTGCCGTTCAGGCCCATATAGCCCGTGCATCCGGAATACCTCTGGTCTCGGTTTCTCTCGCTCATGTCGATAGCTCCTGGGTCTATCCCGGAGAAGGTGATTACACCGGCCTCCTGAAGGAGAATGACTTAACCGAGGAGGCCTTTTCTCGGAGTGGGGAGGTTGTAGAGTGGATCTCTCAGGCACAGGCGATCGCTGCATTGCCAGAAGAACCAGTGGTCGAGACGGGCCCGCAATGTACCAAGCCGTTTGAGTGTAGCTTTTGCAACTACTGCTACAGGGATCAGGTTTTGCCAGAGCATCCGATTTCAGGCCTCCCCAATTTTAGAAAACGGGAATTGTGTGAGGAATTGGGGATCGAGGATCTCCGTGACGTTCCTGATCATCTACTCAACGAGAAGCAAAAACGGGTGAAGGATCACACCATCTCGGGAACGCACTACTTCGATGCCGAAGGGGCAAAGGACGCTCTTGCACCTTACGGGTTCCCGGCTCGATTTCTAGATTTTGAAAGCACTCAGTTCCCCGTGCCGATTTGGGCGGGAACCAGTCCCTATGAGCAAATTCCTTTCCAGTTCAGCCTCCATACCCTTAGTGAGTCTGGCTCGCTAGATCATGCAGCTTTTCTCGATCTCAGTGGGGATCTCCCCACCTACTCATTCACTACCTCCTTGCTGAGCGCATGCGGGGAGGAAGGCCCAATCTTCGTTTACTCTCATTTTGAGAGACGGATCATCAATGCAATGATCTCTCGTCACCCAGAATTCGCAGAACCTCTGGAGGCGCTCCGCCATAGAATCGTGGATCTACTGCCAATCGCTCGTAATCATTACTACCATCCAAGCATGAAAGGACGCTGGGGTATTAAGGGAGTTCTCCCGGCCATCTGCCCCGATCTGAAGTATGGAGATCTTGAGGACGTGAAGGATGGCATGGCCGCCGTCGAAGCTTTTCGAGAGGCGATTCACCCAGACACTAACCCTACAAGACATTCAGAAATTGAGGCGCAGCTTCTCGCATACTGCAAACTCGACACACTGGCTATGGTCCGCATTTGGGAGTTTTTTACAGGGAGGATGGATTGATCGTTTTCTGAATCCTTGGTTACCAGAATTTAATGAAAAGAGTATAAGCCCTACGGTTCCTTATCCCGATAAAAGCTGTCCATCCTCTCATAGGAAGTCTCGGAAATTTTGATGAGTAGGTGGGCGCAAGAGCGTTAACCGAAACAATACCTACGGTCAGCGATGGACAACGGCCTAACTCTAGTTTTCCCCAAGACTTGGAAGTTTGGATGCAGGGCTAGGAACGCGAGTGCGGCTGTAGTGATCTACTGCAAGCGAGCAGTGACAACGCGCCGCGCCAAAATCCCAAGCCTCCACCCAGGAGTGGGTCGGGGGTGATCCCTTTGCTGGAACCACCCCCGCCAGGTGTGACGGCTATAAGCCGGATTCTGTCAGGCCAGGTTACCCCGGCTTGGACGGCCATTTCTCTCAGGGATCCCAGGCGAACCTTGGATCCCCGCCCGTCTTGCGACGGGTGCGACGTTACCCGGGGTCCCGCTTCACCGATGGTGAAGCATCGAAGCCGGCGGCCTCTTCCCCTGTTCTGTCTTGCACCGCATAGGGTTTTTCGTGCCCCCTCGGTTACCCTCGGGGCGGTGGGCTCTTACCCCGCCTTTTCACCCTTACCCCAATCTTGCGACCAGGGCGGTATCTTCTCTGTGACACTCTCCGTCGACCGGGACTTTCGCCCCAGCCTCCCGCGTGTTCTACACGGTATGCTGCCGTGTGGTGTCCGGACTTTCCTCCAGGATTGCTCCCAGCGGTCGTCCACCGCCACGGATAAGCCTTAACCCACCCCTGCTTTCAACGCAAGCGGGTGGGTATGGCTTAGTGAAAAGTGGAACGTGAAAGGTTGAAGAGGAAAACAATCCTTTCCAGCGAATTTCCTGCATTGGCCCAACAGCCTAACAGCCTTCAGTCTAAACAGCTTGGGTCGGCTTGCGACCAAGTACTTCCTTGAGGAACGGCGCAGTCCTGCTGGTTTTGCTCTTGGCCACTTCTTCGGGGGTTCCTATCGCAACGATCTGCCCGCCACGCTGGCCCGCCTCAGGTCCGACATCGATGATGTAGTCGGCTTCGGCCACAAGATCGAGATGATGCTCCACGACGATCACGGTATGCCCCTCGTCAACAAGCCGGTGGAGAACCGTTTGGAGGAGTTCCACATCGGCTGCATGGAGCCCGATCGTCGGCTCTTCCAGGATGTAGAGTGTGCCGCCGCGCTTTGCCATTCTTGGGCGGTCGGTGGCACTGCCTCCGCGAGCTAGTTGAGTCACAAGCTTGATGCGCTGGGCCTCGCCACCGCTGAGCGTTGGGCTTGGTTGACCGAGCTTGAGGTAGCCGAGTCCCGTCTCGACAAGGAGCTGCAACGGTTTGCGGATCTTCGGATGGGCTGCAAAGAACTCCGCGGCCTGCTCGACAGTCATGGAGAGGACGTCTCCGATGGATTTGCCATCGTACTTCACCTCGAGCGTCTGACGGTTAAAGCGGGTGCCACCGCAGTCCTCGCAGGGCATGTAGGAAGTGGGGAGGAAGTTCATCTCCAGCTTGATGACTCCCTGTCCCTCGCAGGTGTCACAGCGTCCCCCTTGGTTATTGAAGGAGAAACGGCTTCCCGTATAGCCACGCATCCGGGCGTCGGGTAATCCTGCGTAGAGAGTGCGGATGGCGTCGAAGATCTTGAGGTAGGTTGCCGGTGTGGAGCGCGAGGTCTTGCCGATCGGCGACTGATCGACCTCGATCACCTGGGAGAGGTGTTGGACACCGGTGATCGATTTCCAATACTGCGGGCCGTTCTTCTTGCGTCGGCCGGTACGGACCAGTGATTCCTCTACGGCGGGCAGGAGAACGCCGCGCAGGAGTGTACTCTTACCTGATCCGCTGATGCCGCTGATGGCCGTCAGACGTTGGAGCGGGAAGTTCACGTCGACCCCTTGGAGGTTGTGACGCTTGGCACCCTTGAGTTCAAGCCATGCGGTGACATCCTTCATCGGACGGCGTGATCCGCGCAAAGGGTGAACAGGCGGTTCGCGAAGGAATTTTCCCGTGACCGAGCGTTCGCTTGCCATCACCTCGTCCATGGTGCCGAAGGCAACAATTTCACCGCCATGGCTGCCGGCCTTAGGCCCGAGATCGATGATCCGGTCCGCCCGGCGCATTGTTTCCTCGTCGTGCTCGACGATGATCAGAGAATTTCCCTGCGAAGCGAGTTCACCAAGGGCATCCAGAAGTCGCGTGTTATCGCGTGGGTGGAGCCCGATGGTCGGTTCATCAAGAACGTAGAGGACGCCGCGCAGATTCGATCCCAGTTGGGCAGCAAGACGGATGCGCTGTGATTCCCCGCCGCTCAGGGTCTTGGCGGAGCGGTGAAGTTGCAGGTAGTCGAGGCCAACGCGGCCTAGAAACTCCAGTCTCTGGCGAATCTCCGGCAGGATGTCGCGCGCCACGAGTTCCTCGCGTCCCTTGAAATTCCAATCCTTCGAGAGAGCCAGTGCGTCGTTGGCGGATCGTCCGGAGAAACTTGCGATGCTCTCGCCATTGATCCGCACGGCACAGGCCACGGGGTTCAGACGATCGCCGCTGCACACCGGGCAGGGACGGGTCTCGCCCTCTTCCCGATTTTCAAACGATTTCTCGGCCGCAAGATCGGCTTCCAGTTGGGAATCAAAGTCCTGTGCCTTGGGGATCTCACTCCAGACCTCGCCGAAGCCACGGCAATGCTCGCACCATCCATGGGGCGAGTTGAAGGAGAAGAGCCTGGGATCGAGCTCCTCGAACGAGCGTCCGCAATCCGGGCAGTTCATCTCGGAGCTGAGGATTCGGAATTCCTCGGAGGAGGCTTTGGCGACTCTCTTGCTCGCCTTCGGCTTGGCTGCCTTGGAGGCTTTGGCGTTTTTCGCTTTGGATGATTTTTCAGCTGGAGGAACCAAGGGTTCCGGTCTGGCCTTGGCAGTTCCCTTGCCGATCTCAAGAGCCTGCTTGGCGAGATCGAGGATCCCTTTCTTCGATCCTTTCTCAATCGTGCCGATCAGGACATCGATGGTGTGCTCCTTGAAGCGCTCCAGAGCCTCGAATTCATCCACAGCCACGAGATCACCATCCACCAGCAGCGTCGAATATCCATGATCACCCGCCCAGCGTGCAACCTCGGTATGGTATCCCTTGCGTCCGCGGATCAGGTTGGCAAAGAGCTGGACTGAGGCATCCTTCGCCATGGTCTCGAGTTCCGTGGCGACAGCGGTGAGGGAGCTCTTCTGGACCGCGACATTGCAGTCGGGGCAATGCTGGGTTCCCAGCTTGGAGTAGAGAAGTCGCAGGAACTGGTGGATCTCCGTGACGGTAGCGACCGTCGATTTGCCGCCGCCCCGGGTGATTCGCTGCTCGATTGCCACGCTTGGTGGCAGTCCCTCGATCCGGTCGACATCGGGTTTCTCGAGTTGCTCGACAAACTGACGCGCATACGGGGACATGCTGTCGAGGAAGCGGCGCTGTCCCTCGGCAAAGAGGATATCGAAGGCAAGCGTCGACTTGCCGCTGCCGCTGAGTCCCGTCACGACGATCATTTCATCACGAGGGATCTCGATGGAGATGTTCTTGAGGTTGTGCTCACGCGCCCCGTGGATTTGGATCGATTTTGAAAGTGGTTCCTGTTTCCGGATCAGCCCCTTCTCGAGACGGAGAGGAGGTCTGCCGGCGAGGACTTCGCGCAGGTATCGTCCGGTATGCGATCCCTCGGTGGATGCCACCTCCTCGGGTGTTCCACTGACCACGAGCTTGCCTCCCTCGTCGCCGGCCTCCGGACCGATATCGATGACCCAGTCGGCGGTCTTGATCACGTCCAGATTATGCTCAATGACAATGATACTGTTCCCTTCCGAGACCAGTCGCTCGAAGGCTTTCAGCAAAATCGCGATGTCGTCGATGTGCAGGCCGGTGGTCGGCTCGTCAAAGATGAGAAGGGCGCCTCCGGGCTCATGACCCGCAAGGCGCGCGGCGAGTTTCAATCTCTGGGATTCGCCACCACTCAGGACGTTGAGCGGTTGGCCGAGTTTCAGGTAGTCGAGTCCGACGTCGGCGAGGAGTTGCAGCGGGGCACAGATCGCTTCGGATTTGGAGCCCCCCTTGAAAAAGGCGATCGCTTCACGTGCCGTCATCTCCAGCACATCATGGATCGACTTTCCGCGGTGACGGATTGCCAGCACGCGCTCCTGATAGCGCTTTCCTTCGCACTCCGGGCAGCGGAGGAAGAGATCGCTCAGGAATTGCATTTCCACCTTCTCAAATCCCAGCCCCGAGCACCGGTCGCAGCGACCCTGTCCCGAGTTGAAGGAGAATGCGGAGGGACTCATCCCCGCCTCGATCGCTTCATCCTCCATGCCGAAGAGTTCACGGATCGCATCGAAGACTCCGAGATAGACGGCCGGGGTCGAGCGGGGAGTGCGGGAGAGGGGAGACTGGTCAACCATCACCACGTCGGAGAGCTCATCCCCCCCCTTGATCGAGCGGCACCGTCCCGCAGCTTCGCCCTCTTCTGCGGCTGCTGAGGTGAGATTGCGGTAGAGGACATCGCGAACGAGGGAGCTTTTTCCAGATCCCGAGACACCGGAGACGCAGCAGAAGACTCCGAGAGGGAACTTCACATCGAGTTTTTCGATGTTGTGGTGGCGGATCCCCTTGATCTCGATCCACTGCTTCGGCTTCTTCCGCTTCTTCGGAACGCCGATCACTTTGTCCCCGCGCAGATAGGCGGCCGTCAGTGATGCCTTGGAGGAGGCAAGTTCGGAGAGCGGGCCGGAGAACATCAGATCGCCACCTTCCTGTCCGCGTCCGGGACCGAGATCGACGATATGATCCGCCGAGCGGATCACCGCCTCCTCGTGCTCGACGACAATGAGTGTGTTTCCCTTGTCCCGGAGGGCCCGCATGATTTCGAGGAGCTTACCGACATCACGCGGATGCAGACCGACACTCGGTTCATCCATGACAAAGAGCGTGTTGACCAAGGAGGCGCCCAGGCAGGTGGTCAGGTTGACCCGCTCGATCTCTCCGCCGGAGAGGGTCTTAGTGGCTCGGTCGAGGGTGAGATAGCCGAGGCCGACCGACTCCAGATAGCCGAGTCGCGACACGATCTGATCCAGGAGCATGGTTGCTGCGGCATCGCCCGTGGGAATGGGAAGTTCCCTGAGAAGGGGAGAGAGCCTGGAGACCGGGGTGGCGGCGATCTCAGGCAGGGTCATCGGCCTCCCTGGCAGCGGGAGACGGAAATTCAGGGTCTCGGGCTGGAAGCGTCCCCCATTGCAGGTCGTGCATGGCTTGTAGGCGCGATAGCGGCTGAGGAAGACGCGGATGTGCATCTTGTAGGTCCGCTTCTCCATCCACTTGAAGAACCCATCGATTCCGTACCACTGGTTGTTCTGCCAGAGCTCTTCACTGGTGAGATCGGCTCCCTTTTCCCCTTCGATCACGAAACGCTGGTCGGACTCGGGTAACTCCTCGAAGGGAAGATGCACGTCGATGTCCGCAGTGGCGCATGCACGCAGCAAGTCGCGCTGGCACTCGCGTGACTGACCGCTCTGGAACGGTTTCACCACGCCGCCGGCGATACTCAGGGATCGATCCGGCATGACCCGGTCGTAATCGATGCCGATCACTCGGCCAAATCCGCGGCAGTCGGGACAGGCACCGAGGGGATTATTAAAACTGAATAAACCTGCAACCGGAGGCCGGATATCGAGATCGCAATGGGCGCAGTGCCAACCCGACGAGTGCGGAAACTTCTCGCCGGTATCCGGATCGATCAGAGTAACACGATCCTTGCCAAGGCGCAGCGCGGTCTCGATCGCCTCGGTGAGGCGACCACGCTCCTCCTCGGTAATGGCGAGGCGATCCTGGATGACCTGCACAACCGCTGGCAGGCGTGTGAGCGAGGTGGGCTCATCGGTCCGGTGAATGGTTCCATCGATCCAGATGCGTAGATACCCCTGCTCCTGGAGGAAGGTGAAGAAGTCGGCGGGTGTTCTGGGGAGGGGAGCCGTCTCTTCCTCCGAGACTTCCGAACGCGTGGTGACGGGGAAGGTGATCAGCATCCGCCTTCCCGACAGGGAACTCAGGAGAGAGGAAGTGACCGACTCGGGTGACTCGGGGGTCACTGCGCGTCCGCATCCGGGGCAGGAAGCCGTGGCGGCACGCGCCATGAGCAGCTTCAGGTAGTCATTGATCTCGGTGATCGTGCCGACCGTGGAGCGCGTGGTCTTGACGCTGTTACTCTGTTCGATCGCGATCGCGGGCGGGATCCCCTCGATGGAGAGGGCACGCGGCTTGTCCATGCGGTCGAGGAACTGCCGCGTGTAGGGGCTGAAGGTCTCAACATAGCGCCGCTGTCCCTCCGCATAGATGGTGTCGAAGGCGAGGCTTGACTTGCCCGATCCACTCGGGCCGGTGACGACGATGAGCGACCCTGTGGGAAGGTCGAGGTCAATGCCCTTGAGATTGTTCTGCGTGACGCCCTTGAGGCGGATCCTTGGAGACTCAGGCACCGGCAATGATTGTGGAGTGGGGGGAGGGAATGGTTTCAGGCCATGCCCAGGGGAAGGGGATTAAGCCGAGGCGGTCCCCTTCTGATCCGGCTGATTCTTGAGCTCTTCTGTGCGAAGCAACACACGCTGACGCATGATTTTTCCAGACTTGAACTTCACGGTCGCGCGCGACGGGATGGGAACATCGACATCGGGCTGGTTCGGGTTACGTCCCACGCGGGAGCGGGTGAGGCGCACCTCGAACACTCCGAAATTCCTCAACTCGACACCATCACCCTTGGCCAGAGCATCCGTGATATGGTCGAGAGTCTTCTGAATGACATTGAAGACATCGCTCTGGATAAGACCCGTTTCGTTGCTGATTGCGATGACAAGGTCGCGTTTGGTGAGGTTGGCCATGATGAGAAGGGAAAAAAGGCGACGGTTGGTGTTGAGTTTTATCTATCGGGGGGCCAGAGAAGAAGGAAATGTCCTACAGAGAAAATTCTCTGATGGCAAGAAGTAAAACCAAAAGGGAAAGCCCTCTCTGGCCGATTAACCCTAAATTTGGATTAGAAGCTAATGCCGAGAATGGGGAATGGGTTACAAGGTTACAAGGTTACAAGGTTACAAGGTTACAAGGTTACAAGGTTACAAGGTTACAAGGTTACAAGGTTACAAGGTTACAAGGTTACAAGGTTGAAAAGGCTAAGACCCGTTAAGAGGCGCTCTCTGAGATATTTCCCACTTTTTAACATTCTAACGATTTCACGTTTTAACTCCACAGAGACTCACCTTTCAGGTGAGAGATTCAATTCTGTTAACCCGCCGCTACCGCAAAATCTGGGATTAACATCTGCCTGACCTTAGAACCGCCGAACGCCACCATGCCAGCAACTCGGCATGGCAGGCATTCCACTCGGAGACAGGTTCTGCAATACGCGCCGTCCAGTTGGCGGAACCCACGGCTCCCGGCACGTTGAAGCGCTGGCTTGTTCCAAAGAGGTCCGTGATCATCGGAATCGCAATCCACGAATTACAGGTGAGAAGGCCTTCCAGGAGCACCTCATGAACCCTTCCGCCAAATGGAGTCATCACATCAATCTCGGGATGGCCCGAAAAGCGAAGGAGCTCCGCGAGAATCCTTCGGCAACCAGCCTCCTCCTCACCGCCATGGGCAATACCGGCCTGCCATTCCTCCCACTGGGTAATGACGGGTGCGTGGTCATGGGTAGCGTAGGTGGCGACCGAGATGCGGTCATAGCTCTCACCACTTCTCATGGTACCGTCGGAATTTCGCTCCCACATCGGAATCTTGAATCCGGGGAGTCCCATCCTTGCCATGACCGGGCGTACATACGGCGCCACCTCCCCGAGATCTTCGGCAATCAGACGATGATCACCGAGTTCCTCGTTCAGGATGCCCAGCAGTACCTCTCCGTGGCGTTCGTTATGATCGCGGTTCTCAGGAGTGCTGTCATCGCAGTCGATGAATCCCGGCAGCGGTCCACCCGTCTTGGCGCGGGCCTCCTCCTCGGAGATGCCAGTGAATTCAGCATTGCGCTGGGGTGCCCACGGGAAACTGTAGATGCGGAAGAAGCCGAGTGCATGGTCGACGCGCAGCAGATGAAACACCGAACGGAGGAGTCGCAGGCGCCTGCGCCACCAGAGGAAGTTGTGACGGGCCATCACTTCCCATCGGTAGAGGGGGAATCCCCAGTTCTGGCCCCACTGCTCGGTGAAGGGATCGCTCTTGAAGACATGCTCCGGGGGAGCTCCGCAGGAGCGTGTCGGATCGAATTCCTCCGGGGAAGCGAAGACATCGGCTCCTCCCGCAGCCACGCCGACCGGCACATCGCCGATCAGGGCGACTCCCATGGTCTCGGCGAGATCGGCTACCGTGGCCCACTGGGAAAAAGCAATCCACTGCACAAAGGCGAAGAAGAGACGCCGCTCCTCCACGTCCGCATATTCCTGCTCGGAAAGCGAGGCAAGCCAGACACGGGACGCCTTGGCATTTCTCTGGGTCAAGGGCCAGCTCGAGGTATCCTCCACGTGGTGATTGATCTCCAGAAGCACGCGGTAGAGTGTGTAATCCGGAAGCCATGCAGAGTGCTGGTCCAGGAAACGAGCGAAGATTTTCGAGCGCCCGCTACGTCCGTCGCCTTTACGGAAGCGTCTCCAGGCGGCCTCGAGAAGTTCCCTCTTGAGCGCCTTGACACGGGTGTAACCCACAGGGCCTGAGCGAAGCGCCATCAGGTCATGGCGTTCCGTGATCTGGCGGTAGTCCCCCGGCGTCAGTTCCGGAAGCCTCGAGGGATGGGTCGTGATCGTTAAGGGATCGAGTGCGAAGGCGCTCAGGACATTGTAGGGGCTGTTGTCGCCGCCGGTTTCATTGACCGGCAGGATCTGCACGGCGCGGAAATTATTCCCTGCGGCCCACTCGATCACTTCGATGAGGGCCTCCGTATCCCCGACTCCCAGATCGTGCCTGCCACGCAAGGCGAAGAGGGGAACCAGAAGTCCCGCGATTTTTTTCTCAGGATCGAGCGTCATGGTGATGACCTTACCCTGAGACTAGGAGGGCATCCTTGCAAGATTTCAGAAGCAAGAAGCCAGAAACATGAAGCGGTGTGAATCATTCCCGCTTGGCTCGGTAAGGGGAATCGGTGAAAATAAGGCCCATGAAGGTTTCCTACTACGGCCACTCCTGCTTTTCCGTCGAAATCTCCGGCAAGACGCTTCTCTTTGATCCCTTCATCACGCCGAACCCTCTGGCCGCTTCGATCGACTACGCGAATCTCCGCCCGGATTATATCCTGATCACCCATGGCCATTTCGACCATGTTGCGGATGTGGAGGCGATCGCCCGTCTGAGTGATGCGACACTCATTGGTAACTATGAGGTTCTCCAGTGGTTTGGTGGCAAGGGGATCGAAAAGATCCATCCGATGAATTCCGGCGGTTCTTGGAATTTCGACTTCGGTCGCGTCACCTTCACGCCGGCGTTTCATTCCAGCAGCATGCCGGATGGTACTTATGGCGGACATCCCGGAGGATTTCGCGTGGAGACTCCGGAGGGTGCCTTCTACTACAGCGGAGACACCGCGCTCACCCGCGATATTGAGCGGATCGGTGAGTTGGGCCCTTTGAAGTTCGCGGCACTCTGCATTGGCGATAACTTCACCATGGGCGTGAAGGATGCCGTGACCGCCGCAGAGTGGCTTGGATGCACGGAAATCATCGGGGTGCATTACGATACCTTCCCCCTGATTGCCATCGATCATGCGGCCGCGAAGGAAGCCTTTGAGAAGGCGGGAAAGAACCTTTATCTCATGGAGATCGGTTCAGAGAGGGAGTTTTAAGGGAGCTTGGCGGAAGCAATTCACGCTTTTAACCCATTTTTGTAAAAACCGATTGACTTCAATCGGGTGTATGGTTTGCTCATTGCAAGTTTCGGTCTTTTTGGATCTCTCCCCACACGGTTGCCGGTGAGTTGAAGTAACCCCGGTTGTTTGGTTTTAGAGATCCGTACCAACCCAATTGCAGTTCAGCAGATCATTCATTCCAACAAGGAATAGGTCATCGGTCCGACGGAAAGCCGAAGTTTTAGAAAACGGCGCTCCAGATCGTCACAGGTCACCCGCTCCCGGACAGGAGTGATTCCCAGTTCTCTTATACCCAATCATCGAGAGCCTTCAGCCTTTCGCCCTATTACCCATTCCCAATTTCCTAACAGCCTTCAGCCCAACCACCTTTTTATCATGAGCGACGATCAACAGCCCCAGCCTCCAGCCCCTTCTCCATCCCAATCCTCCGAGCAGGTGCCCGTACAGCAGCCCTCTTCCGATGCATCCTCCAGCCAAGCCGGCGGCGGATCGGAGGGAGGACAGCAGGGTGGTCAGCAAGGAGGTGGCCGCAGATACGGAAATCGCAGGGGCGGTGGCGGTGGTGGGGGAGGCCGCAATCCGCGCGGACGCCGTCCCTTCCGCAACAATCGTCAGGACAACCGTGGCGACCGCGGCCCGAATGATCAGGGTGCCCAAGGAGAACATGGCCCGGGTCCCGATGAATTTGCAGAGCCTCTTCCCGGATCTCCCGGAGCCGCTCCTCTTGATGGACCTCCGCCCGAGCCTACCTATGCGGAAGGGATTGTTGAAGTCTCAGGCAAGGGATTTGGTTTTCTGCGCGAAGCGAAGCGTGCGTACTCCGCCACTCAAAACGATATCTTCATCACTCCCGAGGTGATCCGTGAGCATAACCTGCGCGACGGCGTCCTTATCAAGGGCGAGACACGTCGCGGACCCCGGGGTATCCAGCTCTTCCGTGCCACCGAGATCGAGGGAGCTGATCCGGCCAAGTTCGTGAATATCCCGCTCTTCGAGGAACTCACCACGATCAGCCCGAACAAGCGTATCAAGCTCGAGACCACACCCGAGCGCTTCACCACCCGCGTGATCGACCTCATGACTCCCGTGGGCAAGGGCCAGCGCGGACTCATTGTAGCTCCGCCACGCACCGGCAAGACCACTCTCCTCCAACATATCGCCGACGCCGTGGTGAAGAACCACCCCGAGATGAAGCTTATCATCCTTCTGGTTGATGAACGTCCTGAGGAGGTCACCGAGATTCGTCGTACTGTTCCTCAAGCCGAGCTCTACGCTAGCTCCAACGACAGCGATCTCCGCAGCCACACCCGCATCGCGCAGATCGCCATCGACCGCGCCAAGCGCCTCGTCGAGCAGGGCAAGGATGTCTTCGTCCTCATGGACTCTCTCACCCGTATCGGTCGTGCGTTCAACAATGCCCAGGGCGGAGGTGGACGCACCATGAGCGGCGGTATGGATGCCCGCGCGATGGAGATCCCCCGAAAGCTTTTCGCCGCGGCCCGTAACACCGAGGAGGCAGGATCACTCACCATCATGGCAACAGCCCTGATTGAGACCAACAGTCGCATGGACGACCTCATCTTCCAAGAATTCAAGGGAACCGGCAACATGGAGCTCGTCCTGGATCGCAAGATCAGCGATCAGCGCATCTACCCCGCTGTCGATATCTTCCTCTCTGGCACACGTCGTGAAGAGCTCCTCCTTAACCCCGAGGAGATGCATAAGATCAACATCATCCGCCGCGGACTCGCTGGCCACAAGCCGATCGAGGCTATTGAGAGGCTCCTCTTCTTCATTCGTCGGTATCCGACGAATGCGGAGCTGCTTAAAAATATCCCCGGTTAATTTTGGCTCTCCGCTATTTTGAATGGGTGAGTCAGATGAATCGACAACAATCAGCGCCTAGGCCTTTGGTTTCGAAAAGGTTTTAGAAGAACCAAATAGAGTTTTTTGAATATGGAACTCAGGAACTCAGGAAGAAAAGCTGAATAGGTATGGATGTGATAAGTTCTCGTGATCCATGTTGCATCGGCTTGCCGGACAGTTACTTTGCATCTTTGAAGAGTTGTTCTTAGTTGAAACTTCCTCACCGTTTTCATTTGCTTGCGTGGCCGTTACTTCCTGAGTTCTTGAGTTCCATATTTTCCCCTGTCTTCTCTCTTACCCACTCGAAATAGCGAGGAACCTTAATTTTTAAGGCTTGGCGAAAATCTGTGTTGCCCTGTGCAAACACAGGCTGATCGGACAGGAAAACCTCGTGGTCGCCAGGTAATCACGACAGTCCGTACCATGTGGACCTTCCTCCACCATGGCGGACCAAGAGTCTCTTTTTGACAAGATTGCTGAATGTTACTTTCAAGGTATTCGGGCTGGCGTCTGCCTCCCTTACCATGTCGCGGGATGTTACCCGACCATGATCTCGGACATAGTCGAGGATCTTGATCGCCAACTCAGAGAGGTCGGTCAGTGAGTTTCTCTCACGCTCAACCTTGATGGCCAAGTGGCGCTTTTGATGACATAGGGAGCGCATGAAGAAGAGCAGCCATGGCTGCCAGTTGGGAGAATCCTCGTGGATCGTTTTTTGAGTCTGTCGTAGGGCGAGATAGTAGCCCTCCTTGCTGTTCTCGATGACGCTCTCGAGAGAGCTGTAAGGGACATAGGCATAACCAGCCTGTAGCAGTAGCAAGGTAGACAGGATGCGGCTCAATCGTCCGTTGCCATCTTGGAAGGGATGAATCTCAAGGAAGTTCACGATGAAGAGAGCCACCATCAGCAGAGGATGCATCCGCCCCAGTTCCCGCTCATCCTTGAGCCATGTCATCAATTCGGCCATACGACGAGGAGTGTCGAACGGAGAGGCCGTCTCAAATACAATGCCGATCATCTTCCCCGCTTCATCAAACGCGCCGACATTATTGGGCAGAGTCTTGTACTCACCTCGATGTCTCTCGTCCTTAATGCTGTAGCGGAGCAGGTCTCGGTGCAACTGCTTGAGATGATTTTCCGTGATGGGGATGTCTGCGAAGGCATGAAAGACGGTCTCCATCACTTCGGCATAACCGGCGACTTCTTGCTCATCGCGGCTATCGAATTTCTTGATCTCCAGCTTGGAGAGTAATTGTGCCACTTCTTGGTCGGTCAATTTGCTACCCTCGATGCGGGTCGAGGAGCCGACACTCTCGATAGTTGCAACGCGCCGGAGCGCGTTAAGGCGTTCTTGCGCAAGAGTTCCAAGCAGGCGCCAGGCACCCTTGAACTCATCGAGTTCCGATAGTAGCGACAGCAGTTCGGGAGTGATAGTGATGGACTCTGTTTTCACACTACCCGAATGTACACCCCATTACACCCGATTGTCTGCCGGAATAATTACCTGATTACACCAGATTAAGGAATTGTATCAGGTGATGTCTGGACACAAAAAAACGGCCGGATTGCTCCGGCCGTTTTCGAGAATGATGAATGAAGGGAATTAGTCCTTCTTTGGCTTGATCGGGGTCGATGCAGGGGCTGCATTGGTGGCACGAGCCGCCTGCTGGGCCTGGATCTGCTGGGCCAGATTCTGAACGGCATTCTGGAGATCCGTGAGAGGGACCCATCCGATCAGGTTGCCCTGCTGGCCGGTGGACTTATCGGCGAAGGAGGCGGCATTGAGGAGACGAGCCTCGCCGGTCTTCGTGTTCCACTGGACCACGGAGTCCACATCCTTATTTGCGATCGTGATCTTGGTCGCGATGCACTGAAAGGTGCCTCCACTATTGGTGGCCGTATCAGCCTTGGCTGCGGCGAGGGAGAGTGCGAATGCCGAAGCGGCAAGGAGGGAAGTGGTAATAAATTTCATGAAGAACGCAACATAGTATGGTGGCTTGGTTAATCAACTCAAAAATCCGCTTCCCTATCCTCTGCTTCATTTTTTTCTTAAACCCAGATTTTTCAATAGAATCAGGGAAAAGAGTAATTCTTGTACACCAAGTTGGTGAAGGGACTTAAGAGAGAAGGAGCAGTAATAACATGGAACTCCCTGCAACGGCTGCGAAGCAACGGCCAGGCAATCCAACTCAGGAAAGGAAGTGATGAAAGAGTCTAGCTTCTCCCCTTCGTATCTGTCGGGATGCCAAGACAACTGGATCGCAGTCAGTCTTTTGTTTCCCGTATTTTTCTGAGTTCTTGAGTTCCACATTAATACCAAAATTTGCATTAGCAACCATCCAGTCGGAATCCCGAGGAGTTACAATCGTTAGAAAGGTTGAAGCGTTACAACGTGGAGATGAGGGTGCATCGGAGCATCGAACGAAGGTGGGCGCTAGATGAACGACATAAGAGGAGGCATTCCCGATACAGGATGATTGGATTCAGTCCTTTTTAACCCTTTTAACATTGTAATAATTTTAACGATCTCTGAGGTCACCATCTAGGTTAAGCGCCCAAAACTGTTGACTGCACGCTATCGCATAATCCAGGTTAATTCATTCGGCATCTGCCATTGAAAATGATAATCCCCTCGTCAGGATGCAGAGATCAAATTTCTCATCAATTTGGGTCTTTTCTTGGTGCACAATATCCCTATAATGCTACAAGTTTTTTTCAAAAAAGACAGCTCCACTCTGCCGCTCTCGCTGATCAAACCCAGCTCTGGCCCAATCATCGGGGTAAGCTCATACCATCCATAACCATGAACAGAATGAAATTACTCCGAGTCCTGCGTTCAGCCTTTGCTCTGTTGATAATGGCACTTCTTCTGGGATCGCCGACAAGTTTGCGAGCTACTATTGGAAGCACCTACTTTTGGAACACGAATTCCGGCAACTGGACTAATTCCGGTCTAAGTTACTGGAGCAATGCAGCGCTCCCTCCCGCCACCAACAGTGACGCCTACATCGACAATGGTGGCACCTCGATCCTTACCGGAAATGGATTTGCGCACATTCTTTATGTGGGGAACACCAATACGAATGCCGGCAGCACCCTCAGGATCACCAACTCCGGGTCCTTGGTCATGACGACAAATCTCGCGAACAGTTGCCTCTTCATTGGATACGCCTCCAATGCCAATAACAATTCCGTCATCGTCTCTGGTTCCACGGCCCAGTTGTTTGCTACCAATACGGCGAACTCGGGTGACATCGTAGTTGGTAACTCGGGAAGTTCCAACGCCCTGATTATTTCCAATGGAGGATCCGTGACGGTCGACTACATCATAGCATCAGCATCCAATTCATCATCGAACAACATTGTGTTGGTGAACGGATCCAACTCACTCCTTGTGGCTAATCAGAAAATCGCGGTGGTGCACAAGTCCTCCCTGGTAGTCACCAATGACGGCAGGGTGAATCTCTTCGGCACTTTGGATGTCGAAGATAATTCTCGTGTGGTAATAACCGGGAGCAACACGGTCTTTAACGGCTACAAGTTGGAGATTGGAGGTTATGCAGATAACTCCACTCTTGTGGTCTCCAATGGTGCCCGCTTTTCGGGCGAGGCCCGGCAGTTCATCGGTGATAATGCAAACAGCAATACGTTTATCATCACCGGAACCAACTCGCTCTATAGAGTCACCAACGGATCGCTCTACCTCGGCTACGAAGCTAGTTGGAACAGCATGATCATCTCCAACGGGGCCACGGCAACCTTCTCCACGACAAACTCGTCTGATCCGGAAATCACGGTGGGGGCCGATGGTAACAACAATACGCTTCGGATTACGGGTACGGGCTCTTCCATGTCGGGGGATGGCACACTGACAATCGGTTATGGTGATGGTGCGGGTTATGAAGGCAACAGCAACACGCTCCTGGTCGAAAACGGTGGAAGCTTTTATCACAAGGGGGACATCAAAATGGGCGCGAATGATGTCTCAGCTTCCAACAACTCGATCCAGATCTCCGGCGCCGAATCGGCCATGAGCAATAGCGGCAATCTGACGATCGGATTAGTCAGTGCGGGAAATAGCCTCACCATTGCGGGAGGGGCATCACTCACCAATGGCGGCACGATCTATGTCGGAGATAACTATCCAAGCGTCGGCAATAACCTGACGCTCGACGATCATGCGTCCGTTTACGCCTCCAACATCATTGTCGCGGCAAGCAATACACTCACCGGTAACGGCACGATCACAACAACGGCAGGCACAATGCTCACCGGTGGCACCTACGCCCCGGCGGGGACTAACGCCATGGTGGCAAGTGGCAATCTGACTTTTACCAACAGCGCCATCTGGCTTTGGAATCTTTACAACACCAGCACCAACGCGCTCGGGGGGACGAATTTCACGGTCGCGTCGGTCCTGAACAATGGCGTGCTTGCCGTGACGGGATCCACCTTCTCGGTGAACTTCGGCTCGAATATCAGCTCAGCCAGTGCCTTCTGGAGCAATAACGAGCGGTGGACGATCATGACGGGAACGAATCTCGGCTCGGGGACGAACTTCAGCCTGGCCTTTACAGGCAACACCAACGGGCTGAGTCTAGGATACTTTTCCCTGATCACTAACTCGGGCGAGCTCGACCTGCTCTACTCGCTGCCTACCCCGGCCTTAACCTACAACTGGACCACTAACTCCGGCAACTGGACCAACACGAACTGTTGGAGCAGCAATGCGGTGCCGGGCTCCAGCAACTCGGCGACGCTCGATTTCGGCAATGCACGGGCTCTACTCACCAACTCCGGTCTCTCGGTGGGAAGCTTGATTATCGGCAATACCAATTTTGGAAATTCGTTGGTGATCAGCAATGGGGGAACGCTTACGGTGGCGAGCAATACGGTGATCGGAGGGGGGGCTAACTCCTCCAATGACTTGCTGACGGTTACCGGCCCCGGATCGTCTCTTTCCTCGGGCGGCGATCTCTACGTGGGATCGAACGGACCAAACGCGACCCTGGTAATTTCGAACGGTGCAACGGTCTCGGCTCCGAACACACATATCGGTTTCGGAAGCAACTCCAGCGGCAACCTTCTCGTGATCAACGGGGGGACGTTGACCAACGGTGGATTCCTGAATGTGGGGGATGGTGGTAGTGGGACGCTTTCGCTCAACAACGGAGCCTCGGTCTACGCCACCAACATCGTGGTCTACACCAACAGCACCTTGGGTGGTAACGGTACAGTGAACGCGGCCCCGGGTGGAGTCACTGTCCAGGGAGGAACCATCGCCCCGACCGGAACTAATAGCCTCGTCATCAACGGTGACCTGAACTTCAACGCCCCGGGCAGCACCTA
>CAIPWR010000066.1 GCA_903868795.1 uncultured Spartobacteria bacterium
CACCTGTTCTTGAGAAATCGAGGTAATCGTCATCATTCCATGCAGGGAAAGATTCGCTGAGGCGTTTCTCTGCCTGACCAATGCATTTCTTCAATTCGGCAATCTGCTTGGGAGCAGTCCAGTAGGCGCGGTCGCTGATCGGCTTGCTCAGGCCGATGCCGTTAGGCTTTTCGCTCAGGTATCCTGCAATCTGATTGATCCATTGCTGATCTAGTTCTCCGAGGGCATGAGACGATGAATTGGTGGAGGCATTCGCTGTATCAATGGGAAATGGTGAAAGGAGCAACGCAGTAAAAAATAACAGTAAGGTGCAGGGACGAATAAATTTCATAGGGGGATGTTTTCATCATACCAAGTGCAGGAAAAATCCAGAGCAGGCGGTTGTCTTAGGAGCCTTTTTTATTAGCAGTCAGAGGAGGGCTATTTCTTTAACCCAGGCAAATCGGAATCGACATTGATGTTGGCATCTCCTGGTGTGATGGATGCAGAGAAATCATCAGGGGTGATGTTGCTTGAGGAGGTCTTGAGGATGATGGTTTTCTTGGGGGCGGTATTGACGAGGAATTCCATCTTTCCTGGATAGAGAAAGGAGCAACCGATGAAGTGCAGCGTCGTCTTGCCAAAGTCGGTGAGGGCACTTTTGCCGTGGAAGCGGATCGAATTCTTTCGTAAACTGCTGTTCATGACGGTGACTGAGTCCACGGGAGTGCCGACGAGTAGGAAGTCGGTGCCTGCATCATTTAAGACGCGAATGTCGTCGAAGACGATGCCCTCTTGTTTAGGAATCTCGGCACCTGGGTAGTAGGAGCGGCTGTATTTATCATTGTCGAAGTGGATGGAGAAAGCCGTCCTGGGTTTGCTGATAAATATATCGCGGAAGGTTACATTGCGGACTCCTGCTGTGTGGGTGACATCCTTCTGTACGACGCCCCATTTGATGCCATCAATCACCATGGATCCCGTTTCATGAGTCGGCTGAGTGAGGGAGGTATAGATTTTACCATCGGGATTTTCCTGCACACGATAGAGTCGCCCATGAGAGACGACTGTGTCGGACTGCTGCACCTGCATTCCTGATTTCCAGTCGATCCAGGCACCAGCGAGAATACGGCAGAAGAAGCCAGCCTTTTGTGTCGGGTCAGCCAGATCGTGACAATTCTCGACAACTCCATCCTCGATCCAGCCAAGCTCAGGATTGCCAGTAGCATAATCGTGAGCATTGAGCGCGACAGCGTCATCGCCGGTTTGGAAGTCGCAGTTACGAATTGTAAATCTTTTTCCTCGTCCGAGATGGACACCATCCTTCTGCCCCTTAATAATCGCATTCTCTACCATGATGTCCTCAAAGGTGCAGATCTGAATGCCATACTGGGCATGGCCAAGATCGAGGCAGCGGAAGTGCGAAATACGGAGATCTTTCACATAGAAGAAGGCAAGCTGGCCATGGAGTCCGTAGGCATCTTTGAAGGTGCGGACATCGACACCATTGACGATGATCTGAAGTCCCTCGACGCTGATGTGCTCATCGTAGGTCTTGGTTCGAGCCCCCTTGTTGAGCAAGACATGCGAGAAGGGGCCCTGATCCAGAACCTTCTTCAGAAAGACTCCGTTGCCGAAGTTAAGAGAAGTATTACTCCCGAGATACACTGTCCCCGCAATCTGATAGATGCCAGGGTGGCTGACGACGATCGTGCCTCCTTGATCGACGGCAGCTTGGAGTGCTTTGGTATTCTCAGCTCCCTTGGCCTCGGGAGAGAAACCATAGGCGGCTGCATCGGTGAAGCCTGTCTGCTGGATGGAGTTTGTGGGGGCGTTGCTTGGAGAATTTGTTAAGTTCTGAGCCTGGAGGGGAGTGATTGCAACCAATGCAGCCAGAAGGAGGGGAGAGCGCTTCATAGAATGGGTTTAGTACTCAACGCTAGATCGGTCGTAAAATAATTCACGGTCAAATTTCTTTCCCCTTTCTATCTTCTCCTTTTAGTCTTGAAGGTTCACAGCCTACCCCCATGAATTCTAAATTCCTCCACTCCCTGTTCCTTGCTGGTTTGATGCTCTCCTCCGCTCACGGCAATGCTGCTACCCTGCCTGATGAGCCCAAGCAAATCCCTGGGCCTTACAAACCGTCTTGGGATTCTCTAGCAAGTCAGTATCAGTGCCCAGCATGGTTCCGCGATGCGAAGTTCGGCATCTGGGCCCACTGGTCGGCGCAGTGCGTACCTGAAATGGGCGACTGGTATGCTCAGAATATGTATCACGAAGGGAGTCCCGATTATCTCTTCCATACCGCCCGCTATGGGCATCCGAGTGAGTTCGGATTCAAGGACATCTATCCTCTCTGGCATGCAGAGAACTGGGATCCTGAAAAAATGATGGCTCTCTACAAGAGGGCTGGCGCGAAGTATTTCATGGCACTCGCCAACCATCATGACAACTTCGATAGCTGGAATTCCAAATATCAGCCGTGGAATTCCGTAGCTATCGGGCCAAAGCGCGACATTGTTGGTGATTGGGAAAAAGCCGCGCGCGCAGCTGGTCTGAAATTCGCCGTCTCCGTGCATGGCTCCCACACCTACAACTGGATGGAGGCTTGCCAAGGGACTGATAAGAAAGGTTCGAAGGCAGGGGTTCCCTATGATGGCAAGCTGACTAAGGCCGATGGGAAGGGCAAATGGTGGGAGGGACTCGATCCCCAGGATCTCTACTGCCAGAATCACAAGCCCAAACTGCCTTGGCAGTCTGGCAAGCCATTTTGGACTTGGGATGTGAAGCATGGTAGCACGGTGCCCGATGCCGCCTATTGTCAGAAATTTTACAACCGCGTGATGGATCTCATCACCACCTACAAGCCCGACATGGTTTACTTCGATGATTCGATCCTGCCTCTCTACCAAGTCGATCCCAAGGTTGGACTCGATATTGCTGCCAATTACTACAACTCCAGCGTCCAGTGGAATAACGGCACCAATGAAGCCGTGCTCACTGCCAAAGATCTCGATGACCAGCAACGCCACGCCATCGTCTTCGACATGGAGCGTGGAAAGAGTGATAAGATTCTCCCTTTCCCTTGGCAGACCGATACCTGCATTGGAGATTGGCACTATCGCCGCACTCTCTTTGAACGCCATGAGTACAAAACACCTGAGATGGTGGTCGAAATGCTTGTCGATATTGTCAGTAAGAATGGAAATCTCATGCTCAATATCCCCGTGCGTGGCGATGGTTCCATCGACAATGATGAAGTTGCCTTCCTTGGCGCGATGGGCGATTGGTTCCAAGTGAATGGAGAGGGTATCTATGCCACCCGTCCTTGGAAGGTCTATGGTGAAGGTAAGATCGAGAAGAAGGCCGGTAATTTCAATGAAAAGGCCTTCAAGTCTTATGGTGCTGATGAAGTCCGCTTCACTACGAAGGGTAATACCCTCTACGCGTTTGTCTTTGCGACGAACCTCGACAATACGGTGGTGATTCGTACCCTCGGTTCTAACGAGAAGGGCATCGTCGGTGACATTACCAGCATCCATCTCCTCGGGAGTGATGAGAAAATTGAGTTTGCTCGTAAGCCCGAAGGTCTCGTCGTGACACTACCTGCTAAGAAACCGTGCGATCACGCCTGGTGCCTCAAGATTGAAGGCCTCGATCTTAAAGCATCCAAGCCGAAGATTTTCCACACAGGGACGGAAGGGAAAAATGTAGAGTAAATCTGATTCAAACTCTCCGTATAGTTGATTATGGAGGGAGAAGTGGTGATGAATTCAATTCTCCTTCCCAGATGCAAACGCAAGAATTGCAATGGCACCCCCATTATTTTTGCTTGGGTGATTTCATGGGCATTCTTAGCTTGTTCCTTCACGGCGCGAGCTGAAGCCCCTTCAAACAGTCTCAGGGATAGTGCTTCAAACTATCTCTTTTCACCGGAACCTTTGGGAGTTCCTGTCAAAAATCCCTTAACCGGGTGGCGTGGTAAACGAGGCCCTGAGGATGGCAATCCTCCAGGGATTAAGGGAAAAGGAGTCTTCACGGTCGATGGCAAATACGAAACATTAAAAAAATGGTATATCGGATGGAACGAAATTGAGAATCAGGAGTGCGATGGAGTGGAGAAGATCCACGCCTTTCTGAATCAAGAGTGGAAAGAGCTTCCGGCGCAGAATACCAAAGCGATCCCCCGAATCGTCCTCATTGATAATGTCGGTGCCTACGCTCCCAAAGATCTCCCTCCATTTCTGGCAAAAAAAGAAAATTACAGAAATTCTCCTTGGTATAGTCGTCCCGAGGTAAAGGCGCGGCTGGAACGCCTCATTTACCGACTCGGAGTGATCTGGGACAATGATCCTCGCGTAGCTTGGGTGGAGATGGGGGTGCAGGGAAAATATGCAGAGCAGTGGGATCTGGATCAGATGCCAGAATTTGCCTTTTGGCTCTCCGATCAGTTCAAGAAAAACTTTAAGAATAAAAAAGTTCTAATCCGCTCTGTGGGAGTTCCTGGCTGGGGAAAAGACACATGGGACTCGGTGAAAATCGCCAACGATTATCCCTTTGGTTTTTACGAAGACTCCTTTGGAAAACCTTCTTATGAGTGTGAGAAAGAGGCTATTGAAAAACTTGATTGCGGCAATCGTTGGAAAACTGCTGTGATTGGGGGAGAAACAGGAGTCACTAGGTTAGAGAAGAGTCCTTTTCCCTTGGTTGATCGCGAGGCCACGATCACCAACCAATTGAGCGGAGCAGGGTTGCAGTATCTGGCAGATTGGACGAGGGAAGTTCATGCCAGTTTTTTAGGATGGGATCTCTCCTTTCCCATTCCGTGCGATCACCCTGGCACCATTGCACTGCGCCGTACTCTAGGGTATCACTTTGTCATAACGAGGTATCAGCAATCTCGCGAGGTAAAACCTGGAGGGATTCTTGACCTCTCCTTTGCTGTTAAGAATACAGGATCGGCACCCTTCTACTACCGATGGCCAGTCGAGGTCTCCCTCGTGAACGAGGCATCGCGTGAGAAAGCATTCTCAAAACGACTCGATGGTGTCGATATTCGCCAGTGGCTGCCAGGTGAAGATTGGAATTCTAAGAGCCAAGAATATAGCAAGTCAGCTCCTGAGATCTTGGTGAAAGCTTCGATTCCTCTGCCTCAATCGTTAAAACCTGGAATCTATGTCGTGACGCTGGCCATCCTCGATCCAGAAGGAGGCAATCTCCCGTGCGTGCGCTTTGAGATTAAAAATTACTGGCAAGGTGGGCTTCATCCTATGGGGCGGCTTGGAGTTAGCGCAGAAAATAAGAACCCCGCTGTCGATCCTGGTTCTTTTTATACGGATCCGGTTGATCCCAAAGTTCAATACGAACTTCCTGCTCATTGATTTCACCCCTATAAAAAACTGATGATGAACCACGCCGCACCTCTCTGGGGAATTGACCTCGGAGGCACCAAAATTGAGGGAGCCATTATGGATCCTTTTGACCATTCAAAGGCACTGTATCGCCTGCGAGTCCCGACCGAATCGGCACAAGGCTATGAGCACATCCTCTCGCAGTTCTCCCTCCTTATAGAACAACTTTGCGAAACTTCTGGTCTGCCTCGTCCTAGAAAAATCGGCATCGGCACACCAGGCACGACGGTTCCTTCGACCGGCTTACTCAAGAATTCCAACACCCTTTGCCTCAATGGCAAGCCACTTGCCGCTGATCTGGCTCGTACTCTCGGATGCGAAGTGGTGCTGGCCAATGATGCCAACTGCTGCGCGCTGGCCGAGGCGACTCTCGGGGCGGCAAAAGGCTACAAGACCGTCTTTGGTATCATCCTAGGAACTGGTGTCGGCGGTGGCATTGTGGTGAACGGAGAAGTGCTAAACGGCACTCACGGGATCTGTGGTGAGTGGGGGCATAATCCTCTCCGAGGCGAGGAGACTCCTTGCTATTGCGGGGTGAGGGGATGTGTCGAGTCGGTTTGTGCGGGCCCTGCGCTGGAGAAATATTATGCTCTCCAGAGTGGACAGTCTCTGAAACTCCCTGAGATTGTAAATCTCTCTGCCTCGGGCGATGTCCATGCGGTTGCTACACTTGAGCGACTGCGCGCAAAGTTTGCGGAGGCCCTTGCAGCAGTCATCAATATCCTTGATCCCGATGCCGTCGTGATTGGCGGAGGTGTGGGAAATCTTGACCTTCTTTACACCCAAGAGACTCGCGATGCAGTGGTAAAACATCTCTTTAACGACCGCTTCGACACACCGCTTCTACGCCCCGCCCTCGGTGACAGTGCCGGAGTTTTTGGAGCGGCTATGCTTACGGTTTGATTTTTTGAATCTTCACCATCCTGCCGCTGATTTTTTTGTACCCAATGAGCAGTCTCTTACCGAGGCTCTCGGAAGGGTTACGCATCTTGGCATCGGTGCCCATCAGGATGATCTGGAGTTCATGGCCTTTCATGGAATTCTTGAGTGCTACAGAAAGGATCATCTTTGGTTTGGCGGCATCACTTGTACGGATGGGGCGAGAAGTTCTCGCTCAGGGAAGTTTGAGAGGATGAGCGATGAAGAGATGAAAAACTTGCGTCGAGAGGAGCAACGCTGTGCGGCTTTACTCGGAGAATATGCCGCCATGATTCAGCTTGATTATCCGAGCAGCGAAATCAGAGAGCCTTCCGATAGCCCGCTCACAAACGATTTGCGAGAACTCCTGATCATGACTCGTCCTGATGTTGTTTACACCCACAATCCTGCCGATAAGCATGGCACCCATATTGCCGTGGTGCGTGCTGCAATTCAGGCAATTCGTTCACTTCCACTTAATCTTCGACCAGGTAAAGTCATCGGATGCGAAGTCTGGCGTGATCTCGATTGGATGCCGGATGAGGAAAAAGTCATTATGGATGTGAGCGGAGGGGATCCGCTTGCAAGCAAACTCATGGAGTGTTTTAGCTCTCAAATCGCAGGAGGTAAACGATATGATAACGCCATACAAGGGCGGCGTTTAGCCAATGCATCGTTCCTTGACCCGTACAAATCGGATGGGGCTGAGCAGATCATCTTTGGTATGGATCTGACTCCACTCGTACAAGATCAAGTACTGGATATGCAGCAATTTGTCTCTGGTTTTATCGATCGTTTTCACAGCAAGGTAAAAGCCGCTCTACTCTGAGAAGTCGTGAATATTCTTCAATTAAAAATATTGCATCACCCCCATGAACCGAACTATCCCATCTCTCGTCACCACCACGCTGGTGTTTTTGATCTCCCTGACCGCACAAGCCTCTGATAGCGGCATTATTAAAAAAGTCGATTGGCCTCAGTTCCTGGAACGATTCAATCCTATCTGGCACAAATTGCCGACGAAGTGGGAAGAAGCTCCCTTTCTTGGTAATGGCTGGATGGGAACGATGGTTTTTCGTTCGCGCGATCAGAAGAACGAGTTACTCATCCAGGCCCAGCACGCCGCCGTGAACGATCATCGTGTGCGCACCAATGCTAACGGCTCGATTGATGGCTCTGGGCCGTTCTTAGAGGCACGGTTTCTGATTGGGGATTTTGTGGTGAAAACAACAGGCGAGATGACTAATTGCGATTTGAAGCTCGACCTGTGGAATGCAGAACTGATCGGAACTATTCATACGACTAAGGGTGATCTTGGCCTTCGCGCCTTTGTTCACACAAAAGACATGGTCACGCAGGTTGAACTTTCTGGACCAGGTGCTGAGGGAGCCAAGATCGAGTTTCTTCCTGGCACCGCTTTGAGTCCCCGAGCGGCTAGAAGAAAAGATCCTGAGCACACTCCTCTTCCTGAGAACTGCCTTCCACTGAATCCTCCTTATGACTTTCAGGAAAAAGAAGGCGTTCATGTCTGCCATCAAGGGCTTGTTGCAGGTGGTGAATATGCCACGGCGTGGAGCAGCTTTACCCAGCGGGATAAGATAATTTTCCGCTTCAGCATTGCTCAGAGCTATCCCAGCACCACGGCAGTCACGGAAGCTGTTGCCTCTCTGAAAAACGTAGATGCCATTCCTCAGCAGGAGTGGATTGAAACTCATCGTACATGGTGGCATCGAATTTATCAGCGGAGTTTTCTCTCCTTCAGCGATCCTTACTGGGAGGCCTTTTACTGGATTCAACGCTACAAAATGGCCGCAGCCACGCGTTCCGATCGCGCCCTCATTGATAACCACGGCCCCTGGATGGAAACGACATCCTGGCCCTACGCAACTTGGAATCTCAATGTGCAACTCAGTTACTGGCCCTACAACGCAGCAGGACTAGCTGATCTGGCGGCATCCTTACCGAATCATCTTCGCAACTGTAGCAACGCTCTCATCAATAATGTTGCTTCTGAATATAGGGATGATTCCGCAGGCCTTGGGCTGAACCCCACGGAGTCTCTCATCTGTTCTGTTGGTGCGTGTAAAAAGGATCCCTCTACTGGTCAGTTCGATTTCACTCTCCCACCGGCGAAAGGTGATGGCCCTGACTTGGGTGATCTCACTTGGGGCCTGCATGATTGCTGGCTCCAGTATCGCTACACGATGAATAAGGATCTACTCTGTGAGACGATCTATCCGCTGCTGCGGCGGTCGATCAATTACTATCGTCATTTCCTAGTTCTTCAGTCTGATGGGTATCTCCATCTTCCAAAGGCCGGATCTCCAGAATATGGACAGGGCGGCCCTGATTGCAATTACGACCTCGGGCTGATTCGCTGGGGATGTCATGCACTCCTCGATGCGAATGAACGGCTTAAATTGAATGATCCGCTCGCTCCTAAATGGCAGGAGATTCTGGAGAAGCTCGCCCCTTATCCAACCGATCAGAACGGACTCATGATTGCAGCAGGAGTTCCCCAAACCTTCGGACATCGCCATTTTTCCCACATGCTGATGATCTACCCTCTCTATCAGCTCACTACCGACAAACCCAAAGACCGTGAACTGATCGAGAAATCTGTGACGCACTGGCTTTCTTTCAACTCAGGCTTTGCTGGTTACACCTATACCGGTGCTGCCAGTATCTATGCCTCGCTTGGTGATGGAGAGCGTGCTTTGAATATTTTGAATGGTCTGCGTCCGCACATTCTTCCCAACGCACTCTATCGCGAGGGAGGCCCTTGCATTGAGACACCGCTTTCAGCCGCTCAATCCATTCACGATATGCTCCTGCAAAGTTGGGGAGGGACGATTCGTGTTTTTCCAGCACTCCCAGGTTCATGGCATGATGCTGTTTTTATGGATCTGAGAACCGAGGGAGCCTTTAGCGTCAGTGCCTCCTCAAGCAAGGGAAAGACGGGGTGGGTGAGGGTAAAGAGTCTTGCTGGTGAGCCGATGCTCATTCATCCGAACATTGAAGGAACTCCCCAAATCACTGGCTCTGGAGCCACCCATGTGACAGAAAAATCTCAGGGTCTTTACGCACTGAAACTGGCAAAAGGGGAGGAGGTAACATTCGCTACAAACTCCGTTCCCTTTGTCGTGGAGCCAGTAGCTGATCCGATTCCTTATCGCTTCGGGCTACCTTGATTTCCCCTGTCTTCTCTTACCCACTGAAAACAGCGAGGAACCCATCATACGCCTTTCCCAAGGGGAATATGGTATCAATGGGAAGTTGCATTTGGTTTGGTTCTGTAGAATGATATTCTGTAGGAATATCTCTGATTGCCTGAGTGCGAGAGGAGGTTGTTCCGCTGCATTTTTGTAATGTACCCCCGCCAAAAAAATTCAAACTCTTCGCACCCCCCCTTTTCAGCAAAGAGAGGCGATGGAGATGCCCCTGCTGTGAAGCGGAAAACTTCTAACCGTCGTCAGGGAGGTCATCCTGACCGTCGTCTTGAGGGTGCCGCCCTGGTGATCGTTCTGGCATTTCTTGTCATCATCACAGGATTGGTTGTGGCTTTCCTCTCAAGTGTTACCAATGAGGCAACGGCCACCGCGGCTTCGGCAGCTGGCGTGACGACCCGATCACTGGCCGACGCAGCCATTCAACTCGATATTGCCCAGATTCGAGATGCGACGGCGGGATTTGCTCATGGCTCGGATGGAACCCTTCAGTCCAACTCCCCCCTCTGCTGGGCCTCTCAGCCGGGCGCTATCCGCACCTACGATACCAATGCTAATGGTGGTAGCACCAATGGAGGAGTGTCTATCGGGGGTGGTGGTGCCATCTACAAGCTCTACAGCTCCACCAATATGGTCGATACCACCGGAGGGAATCCGACGAATGATCTGCCAACATCTTCCTCGTGGGTAAGCAATCCCGCGCTCTTCACAGATCTAAACTCACCGGTTGTCACGGTTGTCTCCGGGGTTACCAATACAAACTACCCAATCCTGGATCCCTACATGACGAATCTTGTGACGGGTGGATCCGGAGGTGGACGCGGAGCCTCCGTCGGATCGGGACAACCGATCGTTGATGGCTTTGCCATCAATACTTCAGCTCCTTCGATAGCAGGCGTATCCAATCCCGCTGCGATGCCCGTGCAATGGATCTATCAACTCAAGAACGGAACGCTGACGGTTCCCAGTTCGGTTTCCGGAAATATCGCCTCGTTTACAAGCAACGCCCCCTCCCAGACCAACCCCATCGTCGGGCGCATCGCCTTCTGGACTGATGACGAGAGCTGTAAGCTGAATCTCAATACCGCCAGCGAGGGCTCCTTCTGGGGCACTCCCTCCTTTGCAACGCTCATGGATTCCACGATGGCACTGACCCCTCCGGTGGCCAATGAGTTCAACCGCTTCCCCGGTCATCCCGCCTCCACCTGCCTGAGCCCCGTCCTCTGGAGCTACATGGGCATCACCAATCCCGGCACCTATCTTGGCCCGATTCCAGGGAATCCAGGAAATGCCTACTCCCTCACGAATACCACCAATTCCGGCAACTCGTTCGGCCCGACCGCTGCCACGAACTACTATACGAATCTCTTCAGCAATGTGACACCCCGCTATGCTTGGGGCGGTTCCTATGCTGGGAGTATCAGCAATACACTCTCAGGAAACAGTGCGATTCCCTATACGAATCTCCCCACGAGCCGACTCTACTCCTCGGTCGATGAGTTCTTCTTCTCGGCGACGAACGCTACTCTTACCAACAGGATAATCAGTACTACTACCAACAATGTCGGCCTTACTCCGCTTCAGGTGAGCCAGCTTAAGTTCTTCCTCACGACCGAAAGCCGTGCCCCAGAGGTGAATCCGCTGAATCTGCCCAAGATCACGATGTGGCCTGAGCCAGATACAAATCACACGATGACTGCCAATACCAACTCCCCAGGTGGCTCTTCAAACCGCACGATAGCAGACCAGACGATTGCCTTCTGCTCCACGCTGGGAACGAATGCCTACTACTTCACCCGCTACGACGCGACTGATCCCTCTCATGATTTCTCCGCAGCGACGACCCCCCGCAATGTGCAGGTCTATAATTATCTGCGCAATCAGCTCAATCAGCCGATCCCAGGCTACAAGGGAGGGGCCTTCACGTCTACCAAATGGGGTGCCAAGCAGGCCGATCAGATCTGCACTGAGATCTTCGACTATATCCGCAGTTGTATTAATCTAGTGGATTCGAGCAGCGTCACGAACCCTGCTTCTTTCACTACTTTTTCCACTACTTCGTACCCCTTTGCCTACACGGCCCCTCCTGTCAATCAGACATTTACGAACACTAACAATAACTGGAATGCTGTCTATAATGTCGCCTCGTTGACCAATGGGTCAGCTCAGGTGATCCCGATCACGATCTCTAATCCTGATGGCACCACCACCAAGGGAATCGGTCGCTTCCCAACAGTAC
Source organism: uncultured Spartobacteria bacterium (assembly GCA_903868795.1). Classification (GTDB taxonomy): domain Bacteria; phylum Verrucomicrobiota; class Verrucomicrobiia; order Chthoniobacterales; family UBA6821; genus UBA6821. The sequence continues at coordinate 11,775 of CAIPWR010000066.1, forward strand.
GGGCTGGCACCCTCTGGATCATCGCCCGCTCCGCCGATCAGCCCCCACTCATGTGCCATCCTGATCGCAGGCCGATCGTCTATGATGGGAGTGGAAATCAACTCAGCACCAATGTAGGCGGAGTCTCCTCCATCAAGGACTGGGCAAGTTTAACAACTGTGCTTTCTGGAAACGCCTACGCCATGGTAAATCCCCTTCATCCTTGGACATGTCCTGTTACCAACCCTGTCATCAATGGCCACATCATGGTTCCGCAGTTGCTGGCAACCAATAGCGGTACTCAATATGCCGTGATGGCGGATACAAATGCCTCTGTAGTTAATAGTTCTGCAACTCCTTACAAGATTGATACCAATAATGATGCACCTCCTTCCTCATGGTTTACCAATGTTCCGACCAATATCTATCCGATCTTTAACCTCATCACCAATAACGGAGGGGTTACTGGGCGCACCCAGACGAATCCTCTGAGCACGCGCACTTATCCCTCCTATGCCATTAACGGCTCCAACTCCGCCTTTCTTTATGTAACTCCGAATAGTTCACTGACGGCACCAGGTGCCACGAATTCGATACAGTATGGTTATAAGACCAATTTTCCTGTTCCGAATACCTTCAAATCTACCAACACCCTCTATTCTTGGGCCGTGGCGGTTGCCTCCAATACCGTGACCTATGGCTCGATCAATCCCACTGGTGCCTATAAGGGATTGACCAATGGAACGAATATCACCGGTTGGACGAATGTTACTCATGCCGGTCTTCCCTATCTGACCATCCAGGATACCACGAACTATGCAGGGGCGTTTGATCTGAAGAACTCAAACCTCACTAACGGTCCGGATACAGCATATTACACCACAGCGATGCCGCCTCATATTACAAGGGCTGAGGCGCTCTTCTTGCCGGAACTCGTCAATGTGGCCCCAGGTCAGGTCGGCCTCGGGGTGAATTTTCAGATCACGGTAGCAGGTCTCGATTCCTTTGCCTGCAATACCACTCCCATGGGTTTTCCGGGTAGCAACAATGCCTCGATGAAGGTATTTACTTCCGCCGGCCCCATTGGGGTCTGGACTGGTCACGAGGATCGCTATGGGATCGGCTGGGAAAAGACAGCCTTCCGGTATCCGATTAAAGTCTCCGATATAGATGGTAGCCGGACGCCTTGCTACAGCGGCCCCTTCCTCATCACCAATACCGCTGCCGATCCCTCCACAGGCCTGAACAATAGTGGTACCTTCAACTTCACAGGGAACACCAATCTCCAGATCCTCCTTCAGACGACGAATGCGAGCCCCACGACAATCCAGACGGTACATATGAACTTCCCAGGCGCTATCTTCCCCGCACCGAAACTCCCAGCATACAATGCTAGTGAGGATCTTTTTACAGGAGCATCTTTCTACCCTCCCGTGGCGGCAGCCAATGCCAGTTATAACACTACAAACAGCAATACAAACGGCACCTATGTTTCGACAACCTATAATGTCCACAATGATATTGTCCCTCCAAATGCCCTCACCTTCACGAATACTACTGGTGGAATGCGATGGAATTGCAATTGCATTGGGAACAGCGAAATGGGGACCCGCTGGCTCTATCCCGACATGGCCTTCTCATCCTCCTCAGGGATCTCTACCAACTGGAATCCCCCCCAATCTACTCTTGGTGCCTTCGGGGCCGATACGATCGTCTCGGTCGAGGCCCTCTATGGGGATACGCGCCTGATCTCTTCTCTTTCCAATGTCCCCTCCTCGTTCTTTACGGCCAATCCCTACTACGGTTACTCCTCTCAACTGACGAACACTGGTTGGCCCTGCTACTACCGCAATGCCTACTCTTTCCGCAATGCGGGATCCTTAGGGCCTGGAGATGTGTTAGGATTTCTTGTTCCCTCCGATGCTACAGGGATGATCAATAGCACGAATCCCCTGGCCTCATGGCTCAGGACAAATACCGAGATACAGATATTCCTATTGACGAATACCCCTCCCGGAGTCACCGCCACGAATGTGATAGGGACTATTAACATCTTCGGTTCAAGCTCTATGGGCGGGGGGTATGACACGAGCATGACTACGATTGCAGAGACCACTCCCACCTGTGACTTTGCCAATGCCACCTTCCGGGGTATCTGGACAAAAGGCGGCGACTATGACAATGGGAGCGGCGGTTCTCCCGATGGCCCCTTCATCAACAAGGTGGATGAGGGTTATGGAGCAACAACTTTTGGTGTAGTCGGAAGCGCTCCCTTGGTTATGCTGCCCTACTATAACTGGGGATCTGTTCCTGGAGGGTACGCTACCATGTCGGCGAACCGCGAGGTAGCCTCCCCTGTCCTCTTCGGCTCCCTGCCTGTCTTTGATACGAACTGGGATCCCTCAAGCCCGCTCTCGACCATGACTAATAGCAGCTGGCGCACGCTCCAGTTCTCGCCCAATCCGAATGCCCTCTCGACAAACACTCTGGCCTCACGGAACTCCGCCGCCGGTTATAACGAACCGGATGGACTTATCACCAATGCCACGATCCCCGATCATCTCCTGCTTGATTTCTTCGCCATGCCGGTGGTGCAGCCCTACCCGATCAGCGATCCCTTCTCCACCGCTGGGAAGGTGAACATGAATTACCAGATCGTCCCCTTCTCCTACATCAACCGCGATGCCGCGATGCGCGGCTTACTCAAGAGTGTCCTGATCACCGCCGTCCCTGAGAGTGCGGGCGGTGATTATAAGAATACGGGACTTGGTAGCTTTGCTAACACCTGCGCTACCAATGGGAATAACTTCTACTTCCACTATCCCATCAATCCGAACGATACGCTGGCGCAGTTCACCAATCGCTTCTCCCAGAATGATCTCTTCCACTCCCCCTCGGAGATCTGCTCCGTCTGGCTCTATCCGGCACAGCAGCCGACCACGGCCAATGGCTTCGTCGCTACCAACCCACTCTCCAGTATCACCTACACTCCCGGCAATGCGAATATCAAAGGGTGGTGGTATAACAGTCCAGGCGTGGGTCGCATGGGACTCACCGGCGACAATATCCGCGAACGGCCCTACAACTATCTCTACCCGCGCCTCACCACGAAATCAAATACCTACCGCATCCACTACTGGGTGCAGACTCTGAAGCAGACTCCTACGGCGCACCCGACGGCAGGAAGTTGGAATACCTGGATTGATCCCGGCTCTGGCAGTGGTATCAGCGACAAGATCACAGGCGATCTGCGCGGCTCTGCCGTGATCGAGCGCTACATTGATCCTAGCAGGACGGACATCCCCGATTTCACAACGAATGTGAGCAGCAGTAGTATCTCAGGGGCACCAATGGACAGCTACTACCAGTTCCGCGTCTTCAACGCCAAGCAGTTCACTCCGTGAGAACGTCGAGATCCGCTGCGTTTAGTCTCGTCGAGCTCCTGATCGTCATCACGATCATCGTCATCATGGCTTCTCTCATGGGACCAACGCTAAACTCCGCACTCCGCGGCACTGCGCTGACGCAGTCCTCCGATAAGGTGATCGGTGTCCTGAGCCTTGCCCATCAGACAGCGGTGAGCAAAGCGCAGACGGTGGATGATTACGGCATCTATTCGCCCATGATGAAGGCTCAAATCCTCCCCAATTCAGTGATCATTTCCACAAGCACGAACCTCTCGACGTTGTTGAGCAATGGAACGAACTCCACTCCCACGAATTCCATTCCTCGGGCCGGATCCAACTACACCTATGCAAGTTTCCAATATTATCGGAGCGGATCGACCTCGCTGGCAGCCACCTCGCTGGCAAAAAATATTTGGGGCGTCACCGTGGTGAATGCCTCCGATATGAATGGTGCGAATTCCAATAATCTACCCCTTAATTACACGACCATCGTGATCGATCCCTACAACGGATCATTAAAAACCTACAGGCCTCATCTGTAGTTGAGAGCGTGATTCCTATCCGGGTGAAGTCAGAATTTTCGAATTGATCTCCTTTTAACTCGAACTCCAAAATTGCACTAGAAGTTTGATGCCTGCATCCTGACGAGGGGATTATCTTTTTCAATGGCAGATGCCCAATGAATTAACCCAAAAATTGCATTAGCAACCATCCAGTCGGAATCCCGAGGAGTTAAAATCGTTGGCTCCTCGCTGTTTTCAGTGGGTAAGAGACAAGGCAGGGGCGAAATATGGAATTGCTAGCCCGGCCGTTGCTTCGCATCCGTTACGGCAAGAACTCAGGAAGTAACGGCCAGGCAAGCAAATGAAACCGGTGAGGAAGTTTTCAATTAAAGACAACACATCAAAGATGCAAAGTAACTGTCCGGCAAGCCGATGCAACATGGATCACGAGAACTTATCACATCCATACCTAATCAGCTTTTCTTCCTGAGTTCATGAGTTCCATATTCAAAAAACCCTATTTGGTTCATCTAAAAAATTTTAGAAACCAAAGGCCTAGGCGCTGATTGTTTCCGATTCATATGACTCACCCATTCAAAATAGCGGAGAGCCAAAATTCATCAATAGATGATCCAGCGATTTCTTCCTCCCTCTTGTGTTTCTTGTGGCTACACCTTTTCTAAAACCGCTCTAGCTTTGACGGCCCTTGCCTCCCGGCATCCCCTCCGACCTCCACCCTTCCTCATCTCATTTTCTTGGTTCAATCAGCGTGAGACCCTGAAAATAATCCCTGTAATAACCCCGATCCCGTGCCAGCAGCCGTCCGGCATGATGCAGAGAATGCGCTCCGATGAGGAAATCTGGCAGCACGCGCCTCGCCTGATGCCGCCTGCCCAGATACTCCCGATACATCTCTCCTGCCATCACTGCGCACTCCAGAGAGGAGGGGAGAAACTGGATATTCCAATCTCCGAGAAATCTTTTCAATTCACCGGATGCCAGAGCTGGTGAGATCTCTGCAACCACGCACTCACCGACGACCAGGGATCCGAGCGAGAGAGCCTCTTTCAGAGCGGCCTCCGAGGCATCAGCCCAGACGGGATCATCGGTGAGCACATCCAGAATCACACTCGAATCGAGGGCTGTTTTCATCCTTATCCCCGAATCAGATCGAGATAATCGCTCACCGATTCAGCGACGGGGAGACGCCCTCTTCCACGCCACGAAGAGATTGGATTTTCTGCAATGATCCGCTTCACGATGATCTCTCCATGATCCTCTCTGAATTCCAACACCGCTCCGGGGACTAGTCCTAGATCATCACGGAGAGCCTTGGGAATCGTCACCTGGCCCTTCTCAGAAAGAATTGCATTCATACTTTCAATGTAGGAATTCCTACATTATCGTCAAGACATATCGCATCTCACTCTTGCTTGCCCGCCCTCCGCCTGTCAGTTGTCAGTTGTCAGCTTTGACGACCCTCGCCCTCGACCTTCCCACCTTCAGCTTTGACGGCCCTTGCCTCCCGGCATCCCCTCCGACCTCCACCCTTCCTTCCTTAGAACCTGTTTGCAATATTTGTATAGCGCCTTAGAATCCTCTCATGCTTGCCATCCGACTTGATCCTGAAATTGAGAACCGCCTGACTCTCCTTGCTCAGAGAACTGGCCGTACCAAAACCTTCTACGCTCGTGAGGCCATCTTGGAGCACCTTGAGGATCTGGAGGACATCTACATGGCTAAAAAAGTACTGGCAGAGGGTGGCCGATACTACTCTTTAAAAGAAATTAAGAGTGAACTGGGATTGTGAAATTTCAGACAAGGCTCGGAAGCAGCTCAAAAAGCTCGGACATACAGCCCAGAAAGAGATCATTTCCTTCTTAGAAGAAAGGCTTCAGACAGACCAGAGTCCACGGCGTTTTGGCAAGCCCTTGGTTGGCGACCTTGCCGGGTTGTGGCGGTATCGCGTTGGCTCCTACCGGATCGTCTGCAAGATCGAGGATGAGCGACTCATCGTCCTCGTAGTGGCCCTTGGGGATCGGAAAAACATCTACCACTGAGGCATCCTCACCAACTTTCAGCATATCACCCCTCCGCCTTGACGGCACATTGCTCCCGCAATGTGGTGCCGCCCTGCGGGCAACGATTTCATCGGTGTCTTCCGCGCCCGTACCCACGGGCTTGGTTCCCCCCTCCGCCCCCCCTTACTCCGCTTTCAGTCCGGCATCGAGAGCCAGAGCGCGTTGTCGTTGGTCGAACGAAATAAAGACCGAGGCTCCGATCTCCAGAGCGCACGCCACATGCAGAATATCCATCGTCCGGCAACCTGTATGGGGAGTTTCTGCACTCAGACGATGAAAGGTCTCCATCAGGCTTCCTCGATGGATCTCCGGGAAAAAATAGAGCCCCTTCCGTCGCCGCCTCTGGAACAGCTCGATCTGCTCCACGGCTTCGGGCGAGGAAATCTCCTTCCAGAATGCTTTTAGACGCAGCGCATTGACCAGCTCCGCCTCCTGAATTTCCCAGACGGGGAGGGGAAACTCCTGGGCGGCCACCTGTTGCTGCACGAATTCTGACCCCTCCTCCCTGATGTAGAGCTTCAGCAGGGCGCTCGTGTCGAGATAGATCATCGTGAGAGCCCCCTACCAGCGACCATCGCGGTCGGCATCTACCGTTTCCTCTGCGGAGCGACCTTTGGAGGGGAGGGCTGTAGCCAAATGATCTTCCCATTTCAGAATTGGGCGCGGGCGGGCCGGAACGATGCGAACCGTCGGGCGACCACGATTCACTACTTCAAAAGTCTCACCCGCCGAAACCTGCGACTCTACCTCTGCCCAATGAGCCTTCATCTCACGAACACTAATCGTCTTCATTCCTCAAACATAATCAAAATATACATTTTGTAAAACCTAAAAGATTCAACCCAAAAATTGCATTAGAAGCCGACGCCGAGAATGAGGAATGGGTTAAGAGGTTAAAATCGTTGAAAGGTTGAAAGGTTGAAAGGTTGAAAGGTTGAAAGGTTGAAAGGTTGAAAGGTTGAAAGGTTGAAAGGTTGAAAAGGGTAAGACCCGTGAAGAGGCGCGCTCTGAGGCATTTCCCACTTTTTAACATTCTAACGCTTTCACGTTTTAACTCCAAAGAGACTCACCTTTCAGGAGATAGATTCGAATCTGTTAACCCGCCACTATCGCAAAATCTGGGTTAATTCATTCGGCATCTGCCATTGAAAATGATCATCCCCTCGTCAGGGTGAAGGCATCCAACCTCTAATGCAATTTTTGGGCTTATAAGTGTGGCTTATAGCTTTACGCAGTTTTTCTTCCCCTTCTTTTTTTGAAACTTTCACTTGTGCAGTAGGGTTGATAGAGCTACTATTCACAAACCACTTACTCCCCCCAAGTGCATATCTCATACCCCCCCATGAAGACATTGATCCCAGCGGAGCCAGCATTAAAGCCAATCTGTGGCCGATCCGTGGATTCCACTTCGGCACTTGAGAAGACCCGATTCGGTCACCAAGCCAACACCGTGTTTTTCTCATTGAGCAATTTCACTGCACCCTCTGTCTAAAAAGTATAGGACATCCAATTCCCCAACTTTCACCCATCCCCGATCACCTAGATCCCATCTTCCCCCCCCAAATAAAACCGACCGTGAACCAAACCACCACCACCCGCTCCCAAAACCGGACGAGCCTGCAGACCAGCAACAGCTTGCTCCTGGGTGAACGGATGACATCCCCACTCATGGGTCGGTCGCTCCGCAGGGGGGCGCTGGCATGCGTTCTTGGAGCCCTTTCACTTGGCTTCGCTTCCTCCGCC
>CAIPWR010000067.1 GCA_903868795.1 uncultured Spartobacteria bacterium
AATGCAAAATCTGGGTTTAACGATTTTAACTCCTCGGGATTCCGACTGGATGGTTGCTAATGCAAATTTTGGGTTCAACCCATTCCCAATGACCGATCCCCAAGATCCGATGAACTGATTAAAAAATCAGTCCTAGTCCTGCTTGAACTTGGAGTGCCCCTCTTTCTTGATTGATCCCACTGTCGCGAGCTGAGCTTTTGCCTGATCGTATTTGCCGGCCTTGAGAGCCTCTTCGATCTGATTAAAGGCTTCGGAAAGTTTGTCCATCTGGGCCTTGTAGTCTGTCAGAAATTTTTCCCGGTTCGCTTGAGGAATCGAGACTGTCTTGCGTGGGTCCAATCCTTTGGAGTCGGAAGCGGCCTTCTTGAGCGTCTCGAGCAGGGTGATGCTCTCCTGCTGCTTGGTGGAGTCAGCGATCTGCTGCGAGAGCTGCTTCATGCTCCGGGCCATGATCTGCATCTGCTTCTCAAGCGGTGTGTCTGCGTCGGCACGGAGGGAGAAAACGGAGGCAATCAGGCAACAGGTAAGGAGGAGAGTGCGGAATTTCATAGGATGATGTGCTGGGAATGAGTGAGAGAAGTGTCAGTTAATCAGGCTACCACGATATTCACGAGGCGTCCCGGGACGACGATCACTTTTTTGACTTCCTTTCCCAATAGATGCTCCGCGAGCGCAGGATCGGTAAATGCAGCCTTCTCCACGCTCTCTTTATCTGCGCCCGTGGGTACCGTGAGGTGACCTCGAACCTTGCCGTTGATCTGCACCGCATAAGAGATCTCATCGACGATCAGATATTCCTCATTCCAGGCTGGCCACGCCGACTGAGAAGCGAGTCCTTCGAATCCGGGAAACTTTGCCGAGAGGTGGAACCAGATTTCCTCTACCAGATGGGGAGCGAAGGGGCTCAGCAGCGGGAGGAAGAGACGGAGAGCCTCCAGTGGGCGAGGCTTTGCATTGGTGAATTCGTTAGTGAAAATCATCATCTGTGAGATCGCCGTATTGAAACTGAGGGACTCGATGTCCTGAGTCACCTTCTTGATCGTGGCGTGAAGGACGCGTCGTTGGCCTGCTGTCAGTTCCTGTTCCGCGAGATCCTCGGAGAGGACCCAATTCCCCTCCTGATTCTCCATCATCACCATGCGCCAGACGCGGGCAAGGAATCGGTAGACTCCCTCGACACCCGTCATGCTCCAGGGCTTCCCATGTTCCAAGGGGCCCATGAACATCTCATAGAGTCGGAGCGCGTCGGCACCGTATTCCGCGACGACCGCATCGGGGTTGACCACATTGCCGCGGCTTTTCGACATTTTCTGGCCGTCATCGCCCAGGATCATTCCTTGGTTGACCAGTCTCTGGAATGGCTCCGGAGTCGTCAGGTGTCCGAGATCGAAGAGCACCTTGTGCCAGAAACGGGCATAGAGCAGATGCAGCACAGCGTGCTCGGTGCCTCCCACATAGAGATCAACTCCTCCGGGAGCTCCCGTTCCGCCCATCCAGTATTGCTCGGCCTCCTTGCTGATAAAGCGCTCCGGATTCTTTGGATCGCAGAAACGCAGGTAGTACCAGCAGGAGCCTGCCCATTGAGGCATCGTGTTCAGCTCGCGACGAGCAGTCTCGGAATATCGAACCCAGTCCACGGCCTTGGAGAGAGGCGGCTCTGCGGTGCCGGTCGGCTTGAAGTCATCCATTGCGGGAGGTTCCACGGGAAGCTCGCTTGAATCGAGAGGCCGGTGAGTCCCGTCTTCCCAGATAATTGGAAAAGGTTCCCCCCAGTAGCGCTGACGGGAGAAGAGCCAGTCGCGAAGCTTGTAAGTGATAGTGCCTTTTCCGGAGTTTTGCTCCTCAAGCCAAGTGATCATCTTCCGCTTGGCTTCCGGCGTACGCAGCCCCTCCAGCGGACCCGAATTCACGGCGATTCCCTCGCCGCTAAAACAGCCCGATTTTTCGCTCGGGGATTCCTCGGGACGAACCACTTCTCGGATGGGAAGTCCGAAGGTGACGGCGAATTCATGATCGCGTTCATCATGGGCTGGAACGGCCATAATGGCTCCAGTCCCGTAGCCGGTGAGAACATAGTCTGCGATCCAGACGGGGATCTTCTCGCCATTGACCGGATTGATGGCGGAGATGCCCAGGGCTACGCCGGTCTTCTCCTTTGCTAGATCGGTGCGCTCCAGATCGCTCTTGGCGGAACATGCTTTCTTATAGGCTGCGACGGCGTCCGCCTCGGTTGATGAGGTGATCGTCTCAACCAACGGATGCTCCGGAGCGAGAACCAAGTAGGTGGCCCCAAAAAGTGTGTCGGGACGCGTGGTGAAGACCGTTACGGTATCCTCAAAACCTTCGAGGGCGAATCGTACCTCGGCACCTTCGCTCCGACCGATCCAGTTGCGCTGGAGAAGCTTGATCGATTCGGGCCAATCTAGGCCGTCAAGATCGGCGATCAGACGCTCGGTGTAGGCTGTGATCCGGAGCATCCATTGGCGCATCGGGCGACGCTCCACAGGGAATCCCCCCACCTCGCTTTTGCCATCCACGACCTCCTCATTGGCCAGCACGGTTCCGAGTTCAGGGCACCAGTTGACAGGCTTGTCAGAGACAAAGGCCAAGCGAACGCTATCAGGATCATTGCCCGTGTAGGTGGAGATAGGTTCCGCACGGTTTGTGGCCGGATTCACCCAGGCATTGTAGAGCTGGAGAAAGATCCATTGGGTCCAGCGGAAGTACTCCGGATCGGTTGTGCTGATCTCTCTCGACCAGTCGTAGCTGAAGCCGAGCGACTGGAGTTGGGTGCGGAAGTTATCGATATTCCGCTGGGTCGTGATCCGGGGGTGCTGTCCCGTCTTGATCGCATACTGTTCAGCGGGAAGGCCGAAAGCATCCCAGCCCATGGGGTGAAGGACATTATCACCCTTCAGTCGGTGATAGCGGGCGAGAATATCGGTCGCCGTGTATCCCTCGACATGGCCCACATGCAGGCCGTCGCCGCTAGGGTAGGGGAACATATCGAGAACAAAGTATTTCTTGGCCCCAGCACGGAAATCAGGATCTCCTGGATTGGCGGCTCTGAAGGCTCCGGACTCCAGCCAATGCTTCTGCCAGCGGGTTTCGAATTCGGGAAAAGGATAATTCTTGCGGGTAACGGACATCTGGTTCGAAGTGGTAAGTGTCCATGGAAACCGAAAACAACCCATCCGCCAAGCCGAGTCAGCACGAAAAACCAGAGATTCTTCTGGCCACCCGCAACAAGCACAAGACCCGCGAGATCCAGACCATGCTCGGAGAGGGAGTGCTTGTGACCGACGCTACCCAGCATGAACACCTTCCTGAGATTGAGGAGACGGGTACTACTTTTGAAGAGAACTCCAAACTCAAGGCCGAGGGGATTTCACTCCATGTCTCCGGAATCGTCCTGGCCGATGACTCGGGTCTTGAAGTCGACGCGCTGGGGAAAGAGCCCGGAGTTTACTCCGCCCGCTATGCCGGGCCCGGATGTACCGATGAGGAGAACACGGCTCTGGTGCTCAAAAGGATGAAAGGCTTTCCTGACGAGGTCCGCACGGCGCGCTTTCGATGCGTGCTGGCAGTTGCCGAAAACGGCGTGACCCTTGCGACCTTCGACGGCACTGTGGAGGGAATTCTCGCCCATGAGGTGAGGGGAGTGGGTGGATTCGGCTACGACCCCATTTTCATGCCGATAGGTTACAAAGAGTCCTTTGGGGAGCTTTCATCCGAGATCAAACACAGCATGAGCCATCGGAGCAGGGCGCTTGCCCAGTTCCGGGAATGGTGGGCATCCCGCGGTTGATTTTCGAGATCAGCTGTTTTTCTTCGGGATCCTGCTGATGTCGAACTCCGGGGGTGGGGTGCACTCCTGATTGATCCACTGGATCACCGCGGCCCAGCCGGCGCTCTCTTCGTCGTGAGGAAGGTATCCTCTGATTGCCGAGACCACTTCCCACCCATCATGGAGATGAGCCGTTAGCACGGGATCGACCAATTCGGTTTTTTTGACTTTGGCGATGTAGTCATCGGGCGCGATCTCCTTGGAGACCTTTCCATAACCAGGCATTCTGCTCCCTCCCACCATCCTCCAGAGTTTCTGCCTTGCCACCAGATCCCTTGTGGCATTCGTCAACATCTTGGCAAGACCATGATGCTGGTGCTTCGGATGAACGAAGAGGTCTGCTCCGTAAAGTGTGTGACCCGAGGGATCGTGATCGGAAAACGTTCCCTGCGCGGTGAGTGTCTCCCAGTCGTCATCAAGGTGAAAGTGTGATAAATGAAGCAATAGTGTGAAATGGGCACCTGCTACCTCCTTGCTTTCCTCATGAACGACCACAAATTGTCCTTCGGGGAAGAGGCTATGGTGAGCTGCCAAATCCTCGTCGGAATAAGGGCGCTCCGTGGGATAGACCATTTCGCAGATCCTCGAAATCTCGGCGAAATGCTCGGAGCTCATGAGTTGTATTGAATATCCCTCCGGGGGATGGTTCCTGTTCTCCATTAAAAACAAGGATATAGCCTCCTGAGTCACAAAAAAAGGCTGAACCACCAGGCTTGGAAAAGTCTTCCTTCAAAACCCCATCATTCTACGCTCGCACCATGGAAGCACCCGACTCCTACTCGAAAGCCCTGGGACTGATCGTGCATCTCGCCGACGGGATCGGTGTGGCAGTACTCGTGGCGGGACTGATTTTGGCGGCAATCCTTGCCCTGCGCACTTGGTACAGGACGGGTGATGGGTCCAAGGCCTACTCCGTGCTACGGCGTACGCTCGGCGGAGGAATTCTGGCCGGGTTGGAGGTCCTGGTTGCCGGGGACCTCATTCGCACCGTGGCGGTTGATCCGACTATGAACAATGTGATCATCCTCGGTGTGATCGTCCTGATCCGAACATTCCTCTCCTTCTCTCTGGAGATCGAGATCGAGGGGACGCTCCCTTGGAAGCGCGCCCTCACTCAATCGGGAGTCTCCGTGATCGCCGATGCGGTAAAGAAGTCGGGAGAGTAAGGGTTAGGGAAAGACTTTCATTCCGGCTGCCTGAGCCAAACCGCGCTGCCGCTTGTCAAAGGTGAGAAAGGTCTTTGCTCCGCTCTCCAGGGCGACAGCCACATGGAGCAGATCGATCGTCCGTTGCCCATCTTCGGAGGAATATCTTTCGCTCAGTTCATCTGCTCCTCGGAGCACATCCGTCCAGTCGATGGGTGAGTGAACCAGCAATCCCTCCTTAAGATCCTCCTCAATGCGTCGGAAGGCCCCTTTGCGCTCCTCCTGATTGATAAGGTCTCGTGCAGCTATATTCCGGAGGGCATTTCTGACCTCGATTCGGTGAAGAGACGTGAAAACAAGCGGACTTGCCAACCTGCTCATGATGGAACATGCCTCGGAACTATTTGAATCATTGCAGACCAGTGACACTAGGAAACTGGAATCGGGATAGTAGGCCGATGCCAAGGCCTTCAGTCCCTGAGATCAGACCAGATTTCCGAGGTTTTGCGTATTGAGATACCTTTTCCCAGAGGGGGGTGATCCTTGAAACGGGCGTTCCAATCAGCAGTAAGGCGCTTTTTAGGCGCGGCTGGAGAGAGAGTGGCAAAGACTGATCCATGACGTGTGATGGAAACCAATTCTCCATCCGCGATCCACTTCGCCACATCGGCGAAGTGATTTCTGAGGTCACGAACGGAAGCTGTTTTCATGTGATACAGATTGTATCACGCGATAAATGAAATGCAAGGTTGGGAGAAGAGGGTAGGATTTGAACACATGAGACGATTGATCGACTTTTGGGCGCTGATTTCGGTGATGATCGTCTTTGGAGGTGCTCTCATCTCTCTTTTGAGGCGACTTGATCAGGGTGGAAAAACACTTCTCAGCAAGAAGAAAGCCCTGCTCTCCGAATTCCGTGATCAGTTGGAGAAGAATCCGGCAATCGGTCGTGCGGTGGCTTTTCTCAAGGAATCCGATTGCGGGCAGAGGCTGGAACCCCTTCTTGCACCCGAGGCGATTTTCATCCCGGATGCAGAAACCGCCATCAAGCAGGACCTTGATATGTATTTCGGATTGCTCAACCGCATCGCCAAAGCCGTCTCCATCACCAAGATCCTGACCCGTGAAGAGACTGAGATCTTTAGCTGGTACTTCCGGTTACTTCAGCACCACCCGATCCTCAGCCAGTACTTCTACAACTCTGGCTTCCTCGATCTCTGGGACTTCGCTCAGTCCTTTCTCGAGAAAGATGAAGTGGAAGTTTAATGGCTAGAGATCGTCGTCGTCGGATGAGGAACCCTTCTTCACGCCACGCAGCTTGGCTTCGATAAAGGCATCGATATCGCCATCCATGACCTCCTGGACATTGCCGGTCTGAACGCCGGTCCGGTGATCCTTGACCATCTGGTAGGGCTGGAAGACATAGGATCTGATCTGGCTGCCCCAGGCGATTTCGCCCTTCTCCCCGTACTGCCTGTCGATCTCGGCACGCTTCTTATCGGCCTCGAGTTGGTAAATCTTGGCCTTGAGCAACTGGAGAGCCTGTTCGCCGTTCTTTCCCTGACTTCGCTGGGCCTGACAGGCAACGACAATTCCGGTGGGGATGTGGCGAAGGCGAACGGCGGTTTCCACCTTATTGACGTTCTGACCTCCCTTACCCCCGGAGCGGAAGGTGGAACGCTCAATGTCAGCGGGATTGATCTCGATCGGGGCGTCGATGATCTCCGGTGTCACGTCGATACTGGCGAAAGAGGTATGGCGGCGCTTTGCTGAATCGAAGGGAGAGATACGGACGAGACGATGCACGCCACGCTCGGCCTGGAGATAGCCATAGGCAAAGTCACCCTTCACCTCGATCGTGACGGACTTGATTCCTGCTTCCTCTCCCTCCTGGATATCCATCACCTCAGCAGTGAATCCGCTTCGCTCGATCCAGCGCTTGTACATGCGCATCAGCATGTCGGCCCAGTCACATGACTCGGTGCCTCCTGCCCCCGAGTTGATCGTGAGGTAGGCGTTGCTCTTGTCGAAGTCTCCGGAGAGGAGTTGCTGGAGCTCGAACTTCTCAATCTCGCCAGTCAACGCATGGAACTCCTTCAAGACTTCACCCGCAGCCTGGGCCTTGGCGGCGGGGTCGGGATCCTCCATGGCCATTTCCTTGAGAATTTCAAGATCACCGACACGCAACTCCAACTGCGCAAGCGGACCGAGTTTCGCCTTGATGGACGAGACCTTCCCCATGTCTTTCTGGGCTGACTCACGGTTATCCCAGAAGCCGGGTTCCGCCATGCGGCCCTCGATGGCCTCGAGTTCCGCAGCTAATCCTGGAGCGTCAAAGAAACCTCCTGAGCGAGCCGAGTCGGTCGGCAAGCCCGGAGGCATCCAGGGTGGTTAGGTCTATTTGTTGTTCAGACATGGAATCACTAAAATTTAAGGCGAGATCAGGGAATCAGCGAAAAGAAAAGGCGCGCAGGGGCGCGGCTTAGTCATTCTAGGCTATGGCCTAGAAGTCCGAGGAGCAGTAGCTCCGAGAATGCCTGATCCGGGAGGATCGGCAGACAAACCTCCTGAGCGAGCCGAGACGGTCGGCAAGCCCGGAGGCATCCAGGGTGGTTAGGTCGATTTGGGTTTCGGAAGACATGGCGTTAGAATCCAAGAAAATAATATGGAACTCAGGAACTCAGGAATAGAATCTTGAAGTGGGATACTGAAAATCACGAGAGATAGGTTTTTTTGCGATGAGATGGATGAGTCTCACTGAGACGGAAAGTCCCACAATTTTTTGTGAGTTCCTGAGTTCCATATTAAAACTCCTGCTGGAGGAGTCTTTGTTTCCCGAGGCAATCAAGAGCGCGGTTTGGCGCTGCTCAGGCGGAAGATCGTCTCACCATTCTTCATGAGATCGAGGCGATCACGGGCAATCATCTCAAGATACTCTTTGTCGGTTTGGAGGAGGTGGGCCTCCTGCTCATGATCGGCGGTTGATTTCTTCAGCTCTTCGAGATGCGCTGTCTGGACGGCGAGATCCTTTTTCATCTCGGAGAGTCGGACCCACTGAGGATAGAAGGTGAACCCCGCTATCAGCAGAGCACAGGCACCAATCAGACCCAGGACGACACGCATCGCGGTCGGAAGGAACTCCGACTGCGAGCGGCGACTTGAATTCGTATGGGCAACGTGACTGCCGGTCATCTCGTTTTTACTAGCACCTTAGCTTGCCGCCGTAAACAGCATCTTCACCGAGTTGCTCCTCGATACGGAGGAGCTGGTTGTACTTGGCGACGCGATCGGTACGGCAGAGGGAGCCTGTCTTGATCTGACCGGCATTCGTGGCGACGGCGATGTCGGAGATCGTTGTGTCCTCGGTTTCGCCGGAGCGGTGACTGATGACGGCGGTGTAGCGGTTCTCCTTGGCAAGCTCGATGGCGTCAAAGGTCTCGGTGAGGGAGCCGATTTGGTTCACCTTCACAAGAATGGAGTTGGCGACACCCTTCTCGATTCCCTTACGGAGGAACTCGACATTCGTGACGAAGAGATCATCACCGACAAGTTGGATCTTGTCACCCAGTGCCTCGGTGAGGAGTTTCCAGGTTGCCCAATCGTTCTCGGCACAGCCATCCTCGATCGAGATGATCGGGTACTTATTGCAGAGCTTCTTGTAGTAGGCAACGAGTTCTGCGCCGGATCGGCGGCTGCCATCGGACTTCTTGAAGACATACTGCTTCTTTGCGGCGTCGTAGAATTCGCTGGATGCGACATCGAGGCCGATGGCGATCTGAGTTCCGAGCTTGTAGCCGGCCTTTTCAACAGCGAGGGAGATGGAGTCGAGGGCATCCTCGGCTCCCTTGAGCTTGGGCGCGAATCCGCCTTCGTCTCCGATGGCCGTGGAGAGACCGCGATCCTTCAGCACACCCTTGAGGGCATGGAAGACCTCGGTTCCAGCGCGCAGGGCCTCTGAGAAGGTGGGGAGTCCCTTCGGAATGATCATGAACTCCTGGAAGTCGATCGGGGCATCCGAGTGGGCGCCGCCGTTGAGGATGTTCATCATCGGAACGGGAAGCACCTTGGCGTTCGGGCCACCGAGATACTTGTAGAGAGGTAGGCCGAGCTGGGCGGAAGCGGCGCGGGCGACAGCCATGGAGACGCCGAGGATGGCGTTGGCGCCAAGCTTCTTCTTGGTTGGGGTGCCGTCCAGTTCACGCATGACCGTATCAATGGTGATTTGGTCGAGTGCATTGTATCCAACAAGCTCGGGAGCGATGTGGTTGATGACATTGCCGACGGCCTTGGTTACACCTTTGCCGAGATAGCGACCCTTTACATTGTCACGGAGTTCCACAGCCTCATGCTCTCCGGTGGAGGCTCCACTTGGGACGGCCGCGCGTCCGACGGCTCCGCCGGCCAGATGGACGTCGGCTTCGAGTGTGGGATTGCCGCGGGAATCAAGGATCTCACGGGCGTGGATTGCTGTGATGGTCGTGTCGTTCATGTGTTGGGTAATGGGTGAATGGAAATAGGTATCAGGGAATTCAATCAATAAAGCAATTGTCGTGCCTAGGATGTGGTCCCTTCTGTGGATCCCAGGGCGGCAAGATCAGTGAAGGGGGCGATCGTAACAATCTTCATGGAGCGGTTGCCCTTATCGGCAGGAAGATCAATGGTCTCACCAACCTTTTTTCCGAGCAGTGCCTTGCCAATGACGGCCTGGTAGGAAACCCAGCCTTTTTCGGGAACTCCATCCCAGGCTCCCAGAATGCTGTAAGTTTCGTGGGTACTACCCTCCAAGGACTCCAAGGTCACCACGGATCCGATAGAAACGGCCGAGATGTCGACGTTTTCGAAATTCGTCCCACGGGCGTTGTTAAGCATCAGTTCGAGCTCTCCTTTCTGTCGGTTGAGAACGGCCTGCTGCTCCTTGGCGGACTTGAACTCGAAATTCTCGCGCAGATCGCCGTAGGAACGTGCCGTGGCGATATCACGGATATTTTGAGGGATAAGAACTTTCTCGATGTGCTCGAGCTCTTCCTTGCGACGCTGAAGGCTGGCCCACGAGACGACGAGACTCTCGGCGCGCTCTGCCGGTGCCTCCTGATCTCCTGTGACCAGCGATTCAAGATCGGGGTGGATTTTGAGAATACGTGCCAGCAAGGAACGCCTGTTCAGATCCGCGAAGACTGGACTGAGCATGATCTTGCGGATGGCCTGACGGGCCGAGTCACGCTCAGCCTTGCCAAGGAGGTCTGCAACAAGGTCGCGATCCTCGAAGAGGAACTCCTCAAGGCGCTTGCTCTTGATGTCGGCGTGGAGATCGGCCTCCATGGCTGCCAGAATGGCTGCGAAGAGCTCCTCATCGATAAGTTCAGGGAGGGTCTTGGAGCGTTCCTTGCAGAGCCAGAGGACATAGTCGGAGCTGGCGGAGCGCTCACGGATGAGACGGCGTGTGTGTTCCGCAAAAGCCTCGCGCTTTCCTTGAGCCACGAAGAGTTTGTAGATTTCGCCGCTCAGGCGGGGCTCGGAGGTGCGTGTGAGGCGGAGCGCCTTCTCTTCCCAATTGTTGGGAAATGCGAGGGGGAAGGCCTCGAGGACGCGGCCATACTTGGCGGCGGGAATCTCGGTGAAGATCTCTGTCAACTTGGCAGGGGAGTCGGCCAGGAAGGAGGCGACGCTGGCTGCCTCAGGTCCAGGCTTGAGGGCTTCGTGTCTCGCGCAGATCTCGTCGCGGATGATCAGGAGTTCGATCGCCTTGGCGACATGGATCCTGCCACCGCGCTTTGCAGCCTCTTCGACTTCAATGGCTATCGAGCGAAGCTCCTCCACTTCCTTGGCGAAGTCGTTGAGTGACTTCATTGCGGAATCAAGTGCGGATACCTGATCCTTGGGGTGGCGGGCCAAACGGAATTGCTCCATGAGTCGCTCATGAGGATTCTGCGCAGTTTCCTGAAGGACGATCGGTTCCCCTTTCTTGGCGGGAATCTCAAAATGACCATCGGCCTTGAGCTTCTTCTTCGCGGCGTCGAACCACTTCTTGAAGCCAGCGGCATCGAAGACCGAGGGAACCATCGTCGCGGCGATCTCATCAGCCGTGGCCTTGCCGCCGTGATCCGCGAGAATGGAACGGACAAGACCCACCGGATCCGAGGCGGCCTGTTCGCGGACTGAGGCCGCGTCGGTTGCTGCACGGGCCAGAATATGCTCCGTAGGAATGTGGGTGAGAGTCTCTGCTGCGTACTGAAGCTGCATCGGATGACCCTTCTTGCTTCCGAAATCAATCGTGATCTGCCCCGTGATCAATTCCCAACCGGCGATCTTGCCGAATCCCCAGCTGCGATGCGTGCAGAAGGCACCGGGAGAGAGTTTGGAGAGGGCTTCGGCGGCGGCGGCAGTGATCTTGCCGGCGTCGATGTAGGGATTTAGGTCTTCGCTCATGAGTGCGCGGATTCTAGTCGCACTCTTCTTTCAAAAGAAGGAAATTAAAATTTAACTGATCACGGACTTCGCCAAATACTCGCAAAGAGTGGATCGATCGGGCAGATGATCGCGTCGTCCCGAGCGATCCAGAAAGCCGAAACCCTCGCCGTAGGAGGGGCCATTCACCACGCACGAATCGGTATGATATTTTTGCATTTGGGCGAGCCCTGCTTCGAGGGCAGATTCCTTCGTGCCCCCGGCTTCGAATTTCCATCCGGTGATTCGGGCCTCGGGAAACCAACCGCGCATCAGGGGGAGAAGTTTTGGGGTTGGTTCCAAGGTGAGATTAAGAGTTCCCTCGGATGTCGGGATTTTTCCCGATCCAGCACTTGGTAAATAAAAGTCACTCACGGCTGCCGTATGGAAGACACCAATAATGGGGAGGAGCTCGGCTGAAAGATTCTCCAAGGCAGCTTTTAGATCGGCGGTGCAGGCAAAAGGAATGACCTGTTCGCAGTGTCGTATCAATTCGGCAGAGTCTGCCGTCGAACCGCTTCCCCGAAGCGCAATAACGGAATGTCCGGAATGAATGAGTTTTAGTGCCAGCATGGTGCCAAGTTCTCCGGTGGAGCGGTTACTGATCAGTCGCATCGCATCGAGGGGCTCCTGGGTCGGGCCCAACGTAACAAGGAGAGTTGGCTTAAGAGGTTTCATTACAGGGATTCGGACATCAAGAATGTTAATCACATTGCCGGTTTTGCATATACTGCTCTGCTTCCTGAAGTGCGCAGTTCATGGCATCGTAGCCGAAGTGTCCTTGGTCGACTTCAAGGTATCTGGCACCTCCCCAGGAAGCACAGAGACTCTTAAGGGACTCTGAAGGAGATAGTCGGTCATACTTTCCTCCAATAATCGTGATCCTAGCCGGTGGTGTGAGAGGAGTCAGTCGATCCGGCGAACTTAGGTGAGCATGTCGATCGAGTGCTTCGGGGTGAACTCCATTACGCTTCAGATAACTGGCCATCATGCGGCTGGCTGGACTTCCGAATGTGGCATGTTTTACGTCGGCAACGGGCTGCAATAGAACACTAAAATCGGTCTTCTCCAAAGCGAGTGCTATAGAGGCTACCCAGGCGCCGTAACTTGTAGCGAGCAGTGCGATCCTCTTTGATCCGCGCTGCCTGCACCAAGCGATGAGTTGACGTAATTCGATGACCGATTGCCTGAGAGCCTCTGCATTTCTGATCAGGTCAGAAGTAATACTCAAGGCACCATTGGCATACCCGCGCGGGATCCGGCTGTAATGGTAGGGCAAATGTGGAAACAGGACATTCCAGCCCTGTTTATTAAAGCGTGCCGCAATACGGCGGTAGCCGTAGTCACTGGCGGACATGAGCGCATGCAAGAGAATGATCGTCGGCGCTCCAGGAGATACATTTGGGGTTGTCGTTTCAAAGAGGTGGGCGCTGACAGTATTATTCTCAGGATGGATTCCAGGAAGCGGAGAATTCCACGAAAGACGGTGACCATCCCTCCTCCAATCTGGAGATGGTAATGTACGATCTTCTTCTGGAGTGGCATAATAGCTCCGATAATCATGCACCTGGCACTCCAGCAGATATTCCTCCAGGCGGTCCCTTGTGACGGCGTGATGGCGCAGTCGCCACTGAGCGGTATTCATCATGGCGCACATGATGGCATCCATTCCAGCATGGGCCGTTCGGTTGATCAGGGATCTCATGGATGGATACCTTTTCTAGCTTGAGGGGTCTGGGGTAGATCTTCCGCTGAGAGATGAAAGCGAGCCATGGCCTCCTCCTTGAGTGAAATAAAAGCCTGAGAGAGATCCTCCGCAAAGCGTTCCCGGGCCCCTGATTGACGGGCATCTTCTTTAGGGGGTTCAATGGCATCGCCGATGATGAGATAAAGGGAGATTCGTTGGAGCCAGTTGTCCGGTTTGTAAAGACGATCACTCCCAATCAACACGCAGGGAATGATGGGAACTCCCGAATGGATGCTAAGCATGGTAAGGCCCGGCTTCATCGCTGCCCCGTTGATAATCGACCATTCAGCAGCTCGGAGCCCTCCCTCGGGGAAGATCCCTATGACCCGCTCGTCGTCAAGTCGGTGGAAGGCCTGCCGGAGAGCTGTGCGGTCTGCTCCACTCCGGTCGACGGGAATACAGTTCAACCAAGTGAAAGCCCGCTCCGACCAACCGGCTTGAAAGAGTTCCTTCATGGCCAGCCAATCAAGCCGTCTCGGAAAAAATCCACTCAGGATGGGGGGATCAAAGTGGCTGATGTGATTCGAGGCCATGATCAAGGCCCCTTTACGGGGAACAGGAGCCAGCTCCACCACATGAACCTTACAAGTGAGGGTATAGAGAATTCTGCATCCGGTGATGACAATCCAGTGGAAGGCTGTCCGTAGGATTCTCTCTGGCAGTGAGCCGCACGAGTGAGGATGTGTCGGAGTTGCTTTCAACGAGGAAATGAGGGAACGAACCCGTGAGAAGCTAGGGTCCCTAGGCTTTTTCCAAAAAGTAGCCGCGCTGCTTGGCGCTAATGGGGCGGCCGAGTTTTTCAAGCACGAGAAGCATGTCATCCCAGACTTTCCTTTTCTCGGCGAGCGTCTGATTCCGCAAGAGGTAGGCGGGATGATAAGTCGGCATGAGAGGCACACCGTGATATTCGAGCCATTTGCCACGGACATCACGCATCGTGTGGGGTTCACCCAGCAACCCCTCCACGGCAGTCAGGCCGAGAGCGACGATGACCTTCGGTTTGATGAGCTCGATCTGTTGAGTGAGCCATGGAAGGCATGTGGCCATCTCTGCGGGCTTTGGCTTGCGGTTCCCAGACTCTCCCTCAGGCATGTCGGGGCGGCACTTCAGGACATTGGCGATGAAGATCTCCTCACGGGTGTACTCCATCGCGCTGATGATTTTGGTAAGAAGTTGGCCAGCCTTGCCGATGAAGGGTTCACCGCGGAGATCCTCCTCCTCGCCCGGTGCCTCTCCGACAAAGAGCAGTTCTGCGAAGGGATTGCCAACGCCATAGACCACCTGAGTACGGCTGGTCACGAGATGGGGGCAACGCGTGCAGGAAAGAATACTTTTTTTGAGGACTTCCAGCTTGGCCAGTCGCCCATCGTCGTTGCCAGAAGCGACGGGAGAAGTGGGTTTTAATTGTTCTGACGACTCTGCCGACTTGATCGGTTCCTCGCTCGGTCCCGTCGATTTTTCAAAGGAAGGAGGGAGTGAGGCTTTGAGATTTTCAAGGCTGGTCCGGGTGGCTTTCGGTTTGGCGCGCAGATTCTTGGTCATGGACTGAAGAATGGGAAGCGTTGCGTCTAAGGCTTCCTGAAAATCGTCTGGTGTCGTGCTCATGCACGGGATGGTGGCTTTGATGTGGGCAGGGGGACGAGTGCAAAATCCGCGGGTAGGGGGGCTTCACAGCAAAGGGGTTCGCCGGTGCGTGGGTGCTGGAACTCTAACTTCCAGGCATGGAGCAGGTGACGTTCGAAGCGGTCGCGCTTTCCGTAGAGGGGGTCCCCTGCGATCGGGTGTCCCAGGCTCTGAAGATGGACGCGGATCTGGTGGGTGCGTCCTGTGCGGGGCATGCAGGCAATGAGTGTCCAGCCATCACGGGTGGAGAGAAGTTCGTAGTCAGTCACGGCGTCGCGTCCCGAGGGGGCACGCCGGGGGGTCATTTTCTGGCGCTGGACCGGATGACGGCCGATGGCGAGATCGATGGTTCCTTTGGCATGACGAGGCCTTCCCCTGATGATGGCGAGATAGGTTTTCTTGACCTGGCGATCCGCGAAGGCTTGGGAGAGCGCTGCGTGAGTCTGATCGTTCTTCGCAACGACGATGCAGCCACTCGTTTCCTTATCAAGTCGATGGACGATGCCGGGACGATGCTCCTCGGAGCCCGCCGAGAGTGAGGCCCCGTGATGCAGGAGGGCATTGACCAGAGTTCCTTCCTCGTGGCCCGCTCCGATATGCACGACCATGCCAGCCGGCTTGTTGACGACGAGCAGATCATCATCCTCGTGCAGGATTTCCAAGGGAATGTCCTCGGCTCTGGCTCCGGTCGGTGGCTTTGGCGGCTCCTCCTCGATACGGAAGAGATCTCCCGACTTCACCTCTTCATTGTTTTTGACTAGCTCTCCTCGCAGGGTGACTCTTCCGGATTTCACTAGGGCCTGGATCTTGGAACGCGAAAGATGGGGGAGATAACGAACGAGAACCATGTCGACCCTCTGGCGGCTATCCTCCTCGGAGGCGGTGATTTCGTGGACTGTGGGTTCGGTCATGGGAAGTGAGTTCTCGTTCTCGGCTGCGTTTCCTGATCCGAGTCGCTTGAAGAATGGTGGTTTCCGCCATTAGGGTCAATGGATGTCATCAGTCACCCCAGATCTCTCCGAGGAGCCATGTTCCTCTTGCGGGGTGATGCTGGACACAGCGAGGGAGCCTTTTTTCTCGATGGTTCGTTGCCCGCGCTGCCGCTCCGAGGTCAGGGTTAGGGGAAGGATCGGCCCTTATGAGCTTCTCGAAATCGCGGGTCAGGGTGGGAGCGGACGCGTTTTCCGGGCGCGGTACACGACGCAGGATGGGTCTGTCTCTGAGGTGGCGCTCAAGGTCTTGGAAAAATCATTTCCTGATTACGAGGAACATTTGATGCTTCTGCGGAATGAGTCGGTCTTTGCCCAGTTGGTGGATCACCCCTCGGTGGTGAAGGTTCTTGCTCTGGAGGAGGATGAGCATGGAGCTCGCCTGATGATGGAATTCATGGAAGGGGGATCTCTCCATGAGCGGATTGTCTCTCCGGATTCCCAGGCTAATCACCGTGATCACCTCGATCGCCTCGATGAGCGGAGCGTCCTAAGGGTCGGGATGGAAATCCTCGATGCTCTTGGGGCGGCGGAGGCGCGTGGGATCGTGCACCGTGACCTGAAGCCCGCCAATATTCTCTTCGCCCGAGGAGGAAGGGCCAAGTTGGGGGATTTCGGACTCGCCCGCAGTAAAGCAGCAGAAGCCGTCGACCAGTCTCATCTCTTTGCCACCCCTGACTATGTGGCTCCCGAGATGCTGGAAGGGTTTCCCGGTGATTTTCGGTCCGATCTCTATGGACTGGGATGCTGTCTCTACCATGCGCTGGCCTCCGCCTCTCCCTATCAAACGGAGGGGCTCTCGATACCTGAGTTATTGGCGCTGAAGTTGCGGCCGGTCTCCCTCTTGGGGGTGACGGCCTCTCCTGCAACAAGAGAACTTCTGGCTCGGATGACGGATCCTGATCCGAGAAAACGCTTCGCTTCCTATGAACAGGCGCGGAGTGCGATCCTCGTCACGATCGATTCGCTAGAAAGCAAGAAAACGGGCTTCGGTGCGTTGATGAAGAACCTTCTCAAGGGAAAGATCCGTAATCGTTGACGCGTTTCCCTTGATTCCCCCTGATGTTGCTGAAAATCTAGCTCTCCGTGGGCAATTATCCCTCTCCATCACAACGACAAGTCTAACAAGATTGAAATGAGGCTGCTGAAATCATTCCTGATCCTCCTGATCGTCTCGGTGACGTCCCTTGTCGTTCTTCAACTTGTGGGGGCTTTTGCCGGAGTGGGGAGCGCATGGCAAAATCTGATTCATGCAACCGCGCTTCATGCCGCCGCGCATGGCCTGCCACTGGTGCTGGCATTGATCCTTATTCCGTTCTCCCTCTGGGTTGGTCTTGGGGCCAGCTTGCGGGAAATGCTGGTGCTGGCACTTGCCTCCTTGCTGCTCATGCTCGGGGGATCGCTGGTCGTCACTCTTTACAACACTTATCTCAATCCCGCGCCCGGTATTGCGGCCCTCCTTCTCTCCGTGATTGTGATCACTCTCTTCCGCAGGACCGAGGCTGGATCAAGGGAGCCTGTGTTGAGGCGTCTTTTCGGTCAGCGTCTTCGACCCGAGATCTTCCGCCAGTTGGTCGACGGGGAATTGCCCGTTGATTTTCCCGGCGAGATGCATGAGGCCTCGGTGCTCGTCTGCTCGGTGCATAACCATGTTGAACTCATGGAGGTGCTGAAGCCTGCAGACTATGTCTCCCTCATGAATCTCTATCTCCGCACGGCCTCCGACTTCCTGGTCGATGTCGGTGGTTATCTTGACGAATGTTCCGGTGAAAGTATCCGGGTTATCTTCGGGGTTCCGCTGGCGCCTCAGGGAGTTCTCAACCATGCGGCCAAGGCCGCCCGTGCGGCAATCGATCTGGTGGCTCGCCTCGAGGAGCTCAACCGTGAATGTGACAATCGCTGGCAGCAGCGTCTCGATTTCCGCATCGGGGTGAACTCGGGCCCCATGATTGCCGCCGCCTACGGCGGTACCCGGCTGGGACGGTACAGCGTCTCGGGACCCGTCGTTGATTTTACTCGTCATCTTTCCGCTGCTTGTGCCCAGTATGGTTGCCGGATCCTGAGTGGGCCTTTATCGTATGAAATGGCTTCCGAAACCGTGGAAGGACGTCCCATCGATCTTCTCCAGCGCGCCGGCAGTCGCCGCCGTGTCGAACTCTACGAGTTCCTAGCACCGAAGAACTCCCTCTCACCGGAGCGGGAGCGTAGCCGCGACCAGTTCTGGAAAGGGGTGATTCTTTTCCGTGAGCGTAAGTGGGAGGAGGCCATCAAGGCCTTTGCTTCAGCACGGATCGCGGGTATTCCCGACAGGGTGCTCGATCATTATCTGGAGCGTGTAGAGAGGGCGCGCCGAGGAGAGGATGAACTGACGCCCGAGCAGGCGTTGCTTGCCGAGGCAGTCTGATTTTCCCGACTAGTGATCGTCGGGATCGACGGTGCCGATGGTCCTCATTCCTTTTTTGGAAAGTTCAAACAGTTCCGTGGAGACAGGCTGAGGTGAGATCAGGTAGTCGTCTCGAATTGTCCGGATCATTTCGGGGAGCCTGTTTGCGAGTTTGGGGAAGACATAGATTTTCGTTCGTGAAGGAATGGCCACGATCAGCTCTGGACCGAAGATCGCACTGAAGCGGCGGAGAAATCCCGGGTTTAGAATGCACGAGGCCAGTTTCGGGTCCTCCGAACTTATCACTGCCGCCTGGATCACTTGATGGTTGTCACGCACCATGAGGGGGTTGATGGTGGCCATTAAGAGGGACGTATCCTCACGAGACCCCTTCACAAAGCCATCCCAGTCTTTGGGGGACATCCTGACATCCGATCCGAGGGGAATTATTTCGCCATGGCTGCTGATATGGCCCGGAAAAAGCAGTGTTCTTTTCGATCCGGGAAGGAATCGATGAACAGGTGGACGTTCAAAGTACCCTCCGAAGAGCAATGCCGAAGCCTCCTTTTCATCGCTTCCTTGGAGACGGGTCCACGCCCCCAAGGAGAGCAGAGTGCACAGCAGAATCATTGGAATTCGGATCGAGCACGACAACCTCTGGTCTTTACCGCTCAAGATGGGTAGAAAAATGGGTGTCATGATCACTTTTGTCGAAGGGATACTGGAAGATGTGCTTCCAAACCAGATCGTCGTCAATGCCGGCGGCATCGGCTACCAGATTCTCATTCCGCTCTCGAGTTACAATAAGTTCTCGAACCCCGGGGTAAAAGTCAGGGTGCTGACTCATCACCATGTGCGTGAGGATGCGCAGATCCTTTACGGTTTTTCTTCCTCGGAGGAGCGCGACCTCTTCCGCCTGCTCATGGCCCATGTCTCCGGTGTCGGACCAAAACTCGCCTTGGCCATCCTGAGCGGGATGGAAGTCGGGCATTTCAAATCAGCCGTGGTTACTTCCGATATCGCGGCGATTTCAAAGATCTCCGGGGTCGGCAAGAAGACCGCTGAACGCGTCGTTCTGGAACTCAAGGACAAGCTCGGTGTGGCTGCGGAGTGGGAGGCGGCAAGCCGCGAAAATGCGCCTTCCGGAATTGAACGTCATCTCCACGATGCGGTTCTTGCCCTCATATCGCTTGGTTACAAACAGGTCGATGCCCACAAAGCCGTGAAGGCCGTCATGCCGAAGCTTTCCCCTGATTCCTCGGCAGAGGATGTGGTGCGTGAGTCACTCAGAAATCTGCTCTCATGATGCCAAGCAACTCCGCGACACCGGCTCCCGTGCCGCTTGAAGAGCTGCGTCGACGCATTCCTGAGGGGGAACTCTTCGCGGGCAAGGAATGGCTCTGGTCTCCTTCCCCCTACATTCTGGATGCAAAGCTCGCCCGAGAGCTTGAGTCCATGGGTCATCGGCTGCTTCAGTTCGCTCAGGCCTGCGATTTGCTCTACCGGCAAAGCGTCGACGGGCGTCAACCCTCTTGGATCGCGGAGCTTCTTGATCAAGGAAAGCCACCGGAGGTTGTGGCGCTCGGCAGGGATTCCGCCTTCCGTGGACAGATTGCCCGGGTGATCCGTCCCGATCTTATCGTGACGGAGGATGGATTCTCGATCTGCGAACTCGATCAGATTCCGGGAGGTATCGGTCTTACCGCTTGGTTAAACGAAACCTACGCCTCCTTTGGTTTTGATGTGCTCGGCGGTTCCCAGGGAATGCTCGAAGGGTTTTCGTCGGTGCTGCCTCATGGCGAGATCGTTGTATCCGAGGAGGCCTCGACCTACCGGCCTGAGATGGAATGGCTTGCCTCCCGCCTATCCCAGCGCAAGGGGAGCCCCGATTGGAAGGTCACGGATGCCTCTTCGCGCGAGGGATGGAACGGGAATGTCTACCGATTCTTCGAGATGTTCGACCTTCCTCAAGTGCCGTGTGCCGAAGGGCTTTTTCACGATGCTTTCGAGGGACGCGTCTCCATGACTCCTCCTCCCAAGGCACAGCTTGAGGAGAAGCTCTGGATGGCTCTTTTCTGGATGGCTCCGCTCCGTGATTTTTGGATCCGTCAGCTTGGTGAGCGCGGCATGCATTCCCTGCAAAAGTGGATCCCCTACACCTGGGTTCTCGATCCGACCCCGCTTCCTCATCATGCGGTCTATCCACGTCTTGATATTCAGAATTGGAGGGAGCTTGGAACATTCAGTCAGAAGGCCCGTGATCTGATCATTAAAATCAGCGGCTTCGATGGTCGTGCGTGGGGTGCCAGAGGTGTTTCCTTGGGCTCTGATCTCTCCCGTGTGGAGTGGGAGAGTGCCATTGAACGTGCGTTAGATGAGTTCCCGGAACATCCCTATATCCTCCAGGTCTTCCGCCATTCCATCCTGACGGATCAATCTTACTACGATGCGGAGGGGCAGGTCACCGTGATGAAGGGACGCGCGCGCCTGAGTCCCTATTTCTTTGTCAATGAGGGCAAGACATCACTCGGTGGTCTCCTTGCCACAGTCTGTCCTGCTGATAAAAAAATCCTCCATGGCATGAGCGATGCCGTGATGGTGCCGGCAATCGCCGAGTAAAAAAAATTCAGAGAAGAGCCCGATCTCAGGCGATGGATGCCTGACGAAGTTCTTCTTCACATGTCTCGGAATCCTTGATGACGGGATGCGGGTGGTGGAGAAGTTGATTAAGCATTTTGTCCCAATGCTCCTGGCCCTTGATGATCTCAATTTCAATTCTCAAGTAACGGATGGGAATCTCTTGATTGAGCAGGCGGGGCATCCGCACCGCATCCTTCTCCGTGGTAAGAATGCAGGAGACACCGCGTCGGGTGCAGCGCTTGATGAAGCGGTCGAGCTCCCTCTTCGAGTAGCGGTGATGATCCGCAAAGCTCTGGGTCAGTTCCAGCGAGACGCCCAGACGCTGGAGTCCCTGCTCAAAACTCTCCGGTGAGGCGATGGCCGAGAGGGCCCCCGCCTTCAGTCTCTGGAGGCTTGAGAGAGGGAGTTGCTCTCCGGTGGAGAAATCCTGAAGTTCCACGGGGCGGTGCCGGCATTCGATGATGGGAGCAGTTCGATTGTAGAGCCGGATGCGTTGATAAAGATCCGAGAGATCGCTCCCATCGCATTTGGTGATCAGGATGTGTGTGGCGCGCCGTAGGTGCGACGGGGGCTCACGCAAGGTGCCGCGGGGAAGGATATATTCATTCCCGAAGGGTGCCTCCCGGTCGATCAGAACGAGGTCGAATCGGCGGTGCAGGCGGAGGTATTGGAGTCCGTCATCAAGAATGAGCAGATCGCTGCTGAGTTTTGAGATGGCGTGGCGTCCACACTCAACCCTGTCCTTATCGACCACAACAGCAACTCCGCGAAGGTTCTTGGCCAGCATGAAGGGCTCGTCCCCGGCATTCTTGGAATCAAGAAGTAGGGCACCACCTTCGGAGACAACACGGACGGGGGAAAAATCATTTCCGGGAATCCTTCGCCGGGTACTTTTGTACCCCCGGCTCAAGATGGCAACCTTTCTACCTCGCAATGAGAGCTCACGTGCGAGTTTTTCGACAACGGGAGTCTTTCCCGTGCCGCCTACCGTAAGATTGCCGATGCTGACCACAGGGCATCCGATCTGGTGTGACCTTAGGATATTCGAGCCATAAAGCTTAATTCTGAAGGAGACGATGGAGAGGTAGAGGTAGGAAAGTGCTCTGAGCACCATTCGGAGCAGGCCTGCTCTTTTGCCTCCTCTCCTTTCCAGGATGACATCGACCGCAAACTGCTCGAGTCTATCAAAGAACTGCCGCATCAGGGCATCAGGATTTTAGGACTCTGGCGCCGATATTATCGGCGGCGATAATGACTATCCGGGAACCTTTCGGTGCGGCGGAACGCATTGAGGCGGAGATTTTTTTTGCAGAAACGACATCAGGTGCAAGGCAGCAGATGGTCGATCCCGATCCGCTGAGCCATCCTCCGGTGGCACCCGCCTGCTCTCCTGCGGTAATGACCTCTCCTAGGAAAGGGACCAGTCGGGAACGATATGGTTGGTGGAGGCGGTCGCAGAACGCTCCCCGTAGCAGTTCGTATTTTTTGGTGGCGAAAGCCGTTGCGATCACTGCGGCATCAGCCGCATTGGCTGCGGCATCAGCAACGCTGATCGACTTCGGCATGACCTTGCGCGCGTCGGGAGTCGCAACTTCGAAGTCCGGGATGAGGAGAACGAAACGTAGTTTTGCCTCAACTGGCAGACGGATCGGATCGAGATGAGATCGTGCAATGGTGAATCCGCCGAACATGGCCGGAGCTGCATTGTCCGGATGGCCCTCCAGTTCCGCGCAGAGACGGTAGATCCCATGGCGAGAGAGAGGATTGCCGCACAGGGCATTCAATCCCAAGAGTGTGCCGAGTCGTACGGTGACGCTGCTACCTAGACCCCGTGCCTGGGGAACGCTCCCCTTGATCTTCCAGGAAAAGGGAAACGGGGTCAGTCCGCTTCCGATGAAGAAGCTCCTGCCCGTGGCCTCGACCATGGAAGGGAGAGGGGGCTCCTTGCTCGTCGTTGTAATCGTGACAAGGTTAGCCACATCGAGAGCAAGTCCAAAGGAATCGAATCCAGGGCCCAGATTCGCCGTGGTTCCGGGAACGGAGACCGTGACGGATGTGGCAGATTTTTTCTGGGTGGTCACCTTGCGGATTTTTTCAACATTCATCCTTTTGCCTTCATCCTTTCGGTAATGGCGGTGAGGGAGGGATTCGAACCCTCGGTACCCTTTTGGAGTACGGCGCTTTAGCAAAGCGCTGCTTTCGACCACTCAGCCACCTCACCTGATAAATTGGGTTGCTAGATTGCTTTAGCAAAGCGCTCTGGTCAACCGGAAAGGTTCGGGTGATTGGATTGGCAAACCGAGTGTGATACTTTAAAATAAATTTATAACTTATCAACCTGATCCGAGCCCTTTGCGGCATGCGGGCGGTCTTATCCAACAACTTTGAATACGCATTCTACTTTCCAGACTATAGCCTCCCATGAAAGTGCCGGGAAACTCCCCTGGATGAATTGGATTGCAACAAAGAAGCGGCAGTTCCTGTTCTTGATTCTTTCAGTGGTTGCGGCGGTCTCGGCGACTCATTTTTTTGATAAAATGCGGGAGCATGCCACAAGGGGATCTGCTCCTCTCATCCGCTCCGGTGCTTGGGGTGATTTGCAGGAGTGGGATATCAGGCTCGAGCAACCGTTGGAGTATGCGGGTTTCGAGAAGGTAACCTCCACCGGGCCGTTTTGGATCTTCGGAACACTCTCTCCACAGGCCGTGCATGACCTTCTTGTGAATTGTGGATGCAGTGATGCCCAAGTAAACGGGTTTCTCAATTCCAGGATTCAGGGAACGGGTAGTATCCTGATCCTGAAGCCCGATCCCGATGCGTTACTCTCTCTGTCACCGGAGGTTCGCTCGAAGCTTTATCTTGCGCTTTCACAGAATCCCGCCAACCGATTTCAAGCAACCCCCTACTTCATTCCCAACGGCGATGTGGATGCCATGTTCAGCGATTCCCATGAATCCGACCGCATAGCCGCTTCTCTGGTGAAAAAACTCCTCTACGTGAGGAATGGCTTCACGTACTTTAGTGATCCGGAAGTTGTGATCAAGGAGTTGAAGACGGACTCCCTTAGGGCTGACTTTCTCAAGACACTGACAAGTCAGAATGCCGTGTTGGCGCGTCTTCTGATAGGGCGACACACCGATATCGACAAGCCTTTGAACTACTGGGCCCTTTCATTGCACGGCGTGCTGATGAAGAATCTGAGGCCTTTGATGGAGGCCGAGCAGCGTCTTCCTGAGGGTGGTTCCCTGAGTTTGGTGTATCTTCTCCCACCTCTGGCGCGTGACAGGCTCTTCACCACGCCGCTTCCTCCCAAGGAGGGTGAGTCCGTGCTTCCCGACTGTCACTGGACGGCTCTCAACTTCTTCAGCGCAACGCCCGATCCCCGGATGAGCGACAATGATTTCGCCTCAAAATACATCATGGAAAACTTCTATGAAATATCGGCCCCCGGTATTGCAGGTGATCTTGTCCTGTTGCTGAATCAGAATAACAGGGTGGTTCATTCTTCTGTCTATCTGGCGGATGATCTGGTCTTCACCAAGAATGGAATTAATTATGCCCAACCTTGGATCCTTATGCGCATCAAGGATATGACGGGTAACTTTTCTGCCCTTGAGCCGATGAAGGTCGCCTACTTCCGGCGAAAAGGAATTTAGGACCGTCGCGTCCCCAGCCTCCTGACATTCAAGGGCGCAGGTGTTGCCAAAAAACCAAGACTGCGACGACAACCGAGATCATCGCGGTGATCAGGACTCCACCGGCAGCCACATCCTTTGCCTTGCCGATGCGCTCTCTCTTCTCGAGGGAGACCTCGTCGGCCAGGAACTCCAAGGCCGTGTTGAGCGCCTCAGCCATCCAGACCATGCCGATGCAGAGCAAGATTGCTACCCATTCCCAGCGTCGTAGCTGGAGTGCTGTTCCGAGTGTAAGAACCGCAATTGTTGAGAGCGCGTGAAGGCGGGCATGCGGTTGCGTCAGCAAAAGAACCTTCAAGCCATTGAACGCGTAACCAAAGCTTTTGACTCGAGCTTGGAGGTATCGGGCAATCATTTACGGGAAGGTTTTAAAATCCTAGCTCTCTCCTGCAGTTTTCTCTTCCGCGGAGGGAAGTGATGCCGAGAGTTTCTCCCACTCCTCCATCACCGAACTAAGACGTTCCTGAAGTTCGGCTAGTTCGCGATTGAGTTCAAAGGCTTTTCCTCCTGAGTTTTCGAGCTGCAAGATCAGTTCCCGCTGACGGGCCTCCAATCTCATGATATCCTCTTCTGCTGCTTTGAGACGGGCCTGTTGTTCACGGATGATTTTATTGGCCGCCTTCCTGGCCTCGGCTTCAGCGCGGCGCTGTTCCTTGATCTCCTTGAGGCCCATCTTCACGCGAGGTGCAGTCTCCTGAGTTCCTGAGGTCTCGGGGCGGTAATCCCCCGGAGCGACAAGTGCCGCACGCTCGGAGAGCGATCCAGACTTATCTAGGTAATACTGATAATCGCCGGCGTAGGGAGTAAGCTTGCCTGCGCTGATATGCAGGACCGTGGTGGCAAGGGCCCTGATGAAGTGAACATCGTGACTGACGAAGAGGAGTGTTCCCTCGTACTGGCTTAGTGCTCCGATCAGGGCATCGATACTCGGCATATCGAGGTGAGTTGTCGGCTCGTCCAGGAGCAGAAGGTTGGGTGGGTTGAGGAGCAGTTTCACCAGTGCCAGACGGCTCTTCTCTCCTCCGCTGAGGACACCCACCGGTTTGAAAACATCATCCCCACGGAACAGGAACGATCCAAGAATGGTCCGGACGGTCTGTTCGGGAACGGGAGTCTGTGTCTCCATCGCCTCGGCAAGGACGGTTCTCTTCACGTCCAGCATTTCGGTTCGATGCTGGGCGAAGTAACCGATCGAGAGATTGTGGCCCGGAGTGACTGTTCCGGCTTCCAGCGGGAGCATTCCTGCCAGGATCTTAAGCATGGTCGATTTTCCGGCGCCATTCGGTCCCACAAGAACAGTCCGCTGACCCTTCTCCACTTCCAGATCGAGGTGGGAGTAGACCACATGGGATCCGTAGGCCTGCTTGACTCCCTCCAGAGTGATCACCCGCTGACCGCTGCGCTTGGGTTGGGGAAATGAGAAATGCACCGTGGCCTCATCGCGCTCGGGAGGTTCGATTTTCACCATGCGATCGAGTTGCTTGATGCGATCCTGCGCTTGGGAAGCCTTGCTGGCCTTGGCACGGAAACGATCGATGAAGCGCTGGAGTTCCGCGATCTCTCGCTGCTGGTTTTTGTAGGCGGCCCACTGTTGTTCCTCGCGGGCTGCCTTCTGGGCCAGATAGTCGTCGTAGTTGCCCCTGTAGCGGTTCAGCTTGCGATTGCGGATTTCGAGGATGCCGACGCAGATTGCATTCAGGAACTCGCGGTCGTGGGAGATGGCAAGAATGGCGCCGGAATACTTCGAGAGATAGCTCTGAAACCAACCCAGTGATTCAAGATCGAGATGATTAGTCGGCTCATCGAGCATCAGGATATCGGGCTCCATCACCAAAAGTCGGGCCAGATGCGCGCGCATGATCCAACCTCCGCTGAGCGTGCGTGCTGGTTTGTTCACATCCCCCTCGCGGAAGGCCAAGCCGCTCAGGATTCGTTTTGCCTTCACCTGAAGGGAGTGGCCGTCGAGTTCGGCAAAACGTCCCGCTCCCTCATGGTGCAGGGGATCCTCTTCGGAGTGCTCCCTCATCTGTCGCTGGGCCTCCTCCATGTCGGTGGAAATATTGGTCGCCAGTTCCAGGACGGTTTCGTCTCCGGAGGGTGCGCTCTCCTGAGGGAGAAAGCCGATCGTGATACTCCTCTCCAGGGCGACGGTTCCGGAGTCCGGGGAGGCCTCTTTGAGGATCAGGGAGAAAAGTGTCGATTTGCCCGCTCCATTGGCACCGATGAGTCCAATGCGGTCTCCGCGGTTAATCTGGAGCGAGGCCTCCTCGAAGAGGGCTCGCCCGCCGTAGGATTTGGAAAGACCGGAAGCTGTCAGCATGATGTTGAAATAAAATAGGGGGCGAAACGATGGCCTCAGATTGCTTGGATCAAAAGAAGATTCGTTGGGTGAAAGTAGGGATATCGGGTCGCCACGGCTTCCCGATTTCTGCTAGATTTGGCAAATGTCTTGGTTTGAAATGATTTCCCTGCTGGCTTCTGCCTGCGCGGCGGGAATGATCAATGCGGTTGCCGGGGGAGGCACGCTCATTACGTTTCCGATCCTGATCCTCTTCGGCATGAATCCCGTGGAGGCGAATGCCACGAGCACCCTCTCTCTCGTGATCGGCACCTCGGGTAGTATTTATGGATTCAGGAAGCACCTTGCCGAGGTTAAGCCCTGGCTCACCTCCTTTATCCCTGTGAGTATTGCCGGCGGCTTGCTTGGCAGTTTTCTGCTGACATTCGGAAGTGAAAGCTCCTTTGCCCGGATGGTTCCTTATCTGGTGCTCTTTGCCACCGTGCTCTTTATGATTCAGGGAGTGGTCAGGAGGAGGGTCTCCCATCAACTCATGATGGAGGGAACGGGCTTGCAAGCTGTTCCCTCAGGAAGATGGCACCTGATGAGTGCCATGGCATTTCAATTTCTGGTTTCCGTCTATGGGGGATACTTTGGGGCCGGAATCGGGATTCTGATGTTGGCGGCGCTCGGATTCCTTGGTTTTTCCAACATTCATCAAATGAATA
Source organism: uncultured Spartobacteria bacterium (assembly GCA_903868795.1). Taxonomy (GTDB): domain Bacteria; phylum Verrucomicrobiota; class Verrucomicrobiia; order Chthoniobacterales; family UBA6821; genus UBA6821. Next base: position 27,520 of record CAIPWR010000067.1, read on the forward strand.
CGCTCAAAAATGTCCTGGGTTCCCTGATTAATCTGGTTGCTGCGATCTGGTTCACGGTTCATGGATTGATCGACTGGCCGCGGATGGCGGTGATGACGGTCGGGGCTGTCGCCGGATATTATGTCGGCGCCACCTATTCCCAGAGACTTTCCCAGGAGAAGGTACGTTATCTCATTACGACCATTGGTCTGATCATTACCGTCGCGATGTTCTGGAAGTTACGTTAAGTAACCCCTCAGGCAACGGCCTGAGTCTCATGACTCACTAAGAGTCCTGCGATCAGGCTATTGAACGACTTGATCAGGTAGTAGAGCACGAGAACGGCAACAAAAAAGAGAAGGGTCATCTCTTCCGGTTTCAATGCGAGGGCATCATGAAGAGATTGATTCACGAGGCGTTCCGGATCGGTGACAACATTCCAGCTGTTGAGTCTGTCAATGCGCCCAAGATAAATTCCAAAAGCACTGAGTGAAACAATCAGTAGTTCCAGTGGAATGATGAGCCTGCCTAGGTGATGTCGCCGAAGAGTCTTTTCCCAGAGCATCAACGGAATCACAAAGCACTCCATTCCGATGAGAAAATAGAAAAAGTATTCAACGAGAAGGAGACTCATCGCCCAGATCGGTAGAGGTGGCGTGACGCGAACCTTGGCGACGAAATGGATCACATCCGTCAAGACATAGGGTGCGTTCGGCAGGAAGAGAATCATGATGCCCAGTAGCGGCCACCAAAACAGCGCAGGAATTCTGCTTTTCTCACGGAAGATTAGCAACGCAATCACCAGGGGAATGATCGCAAGCACGAGATCAAGCCCCATATGGAAATTGGGGCGAACGATGGCAACTGCCTGCTCGAATGTCTGCTGCAGCAGAGAGTCGGCTTTGTGGAGTGGCAAAGGGAAGGAGTCGGGTGTCATACCCAACGAGAGTAATGGCGGAGGTTTTAGAGATCCAGGTGTTCCACAAAGGACTTGGGTCTCTGATCGTAGAACGCCGTGGCTGACGTCAGTGTAGCCTGTCTCAATTTAGGAAGTTCACTCTCCAGCATCGCAATCAAGCGCTGAGATGCTTTGTTTACTGGGCCGAGACGGAGTGTTTCAGCAAGAAGGCTGAAATCGCGTTCCTTGCCGGCCAGTTCACCCATCAGGCCGAGTTCTTGGATGAGATCCACTCCCTCCTCAGGCCAGAATCGCGAGGTGATACGAATCGAGTACCAGAGTTGTTTGACTGTTTTGCGGAAGGTATGAAATTCGTCTTGATCATCGCTGACCTGACAGAGTTCGAGCAGGGATCTTCCTCTTCGGTAGATGCGTCGGATACGGCGATTTACATCTTTCCCTTGGAGTGGTTCCAGTGGCCAGGCTTTCACTGCTCTGAGAGCCTCCTCAAGGAATCCCCTTACTCTCGGGATCTGGCGGATATCATTTGCCCGGCGCTGCTTCGCGATATCGGCAAGTCCACTTCTCAGGGAGGAGAAATCCCCCGGCATTAGCCCATCTGCTTCAAGGATGTGATCCAGTGTCTCGACCTGCACCTCCGAGTCCCTCAAGGGAGCAAGTCGCATCGCCGCATCATGGAGGAGCTCTGAGATCAGATTCCGGCGAACGCTTCCTAGGGCAGGGGAGGCGAGTTGGATGACAGCGCGTACTTTTTTGATCGATGTCCGTGCCTCATGGACAGGCTCCGGAGAGACATTGTTCCCGGAAAGTTCGTCGAGGGCCTTTTCAAGGTGGAGCCGTGCGATGGTTTTGAGTTCCTCCCCGATCGGTTCTCCACGCCTGAGGTGAAAACGCGGTTTCCCCACCTTCAGGAGCGCTGAGACCTTTGAGGAACTCTTCCGCGATCGGGGAGTTTTTTTTACTGAACTCATGGTGCGGTTTCCTTGTCGCGAAACTGCCAAGTTCCCCGGTTGAGGGGAATCAATCCCCGTCGCTGATCAGGAAGTTCTTGAACTGCCAAGGATCCTCATGATCGAGCTTCGGATCATTGTATCCCGGGAAGGCGTTTTTGTAATGCTTGAGCGGTGTCCAGTCCGAGGGCAGGGAGAGGAAGTCTCCAAGCCACGGCTTCGCTATGCCGAGCACATACTCGTGAGGAAGATCGTCGGGGAGAAGGACTCCCTTGTCGGGATTTTCAATCATGTACATGCAGGCCGCGACGACCGAAATGGCAACCTGGATCGTCGTCGCATTCTGATGGGGAACGAGGCGGCGTGATTCTTCGATCGACATGTCCGAACCGCACCACCAGGCACCGAGCGGATGCCCCATGAGGAAGGCACCTAAAATGTCGGCACCGCTGATGATCTCATCCGTCATGATCCGAATACGCGACTGGAGCTGGTAGTCGGTTCCGCGCAGTTCGTGAAGGCTGGCGATCGCCGAATCGCAAGGGCAGTAGGCGTAGTGGACGGTCGGGCGGTAGATGGTCTTGTCTCCCTCGCGCACCGTGAGTTTCTCAGTGATGCTGAAGGCCTCTCCGTGGCGGACCACCATGCCGACGATCCGGTGATTAGGCGGCACCCAGCTGTTCACAAAGGTGTTCATCCCCATGCGGGCTAGGCAAATCTGGCTCTGTGTTCCATCGGTGTGCTCGATCGCAAAGGGTGGGAGCTCCTTCTCGTGGGTTCCCCAGCCCAGCTCCGCCGTGGTTGTTCCCTCTTCGCGGAATCCTTCGACACTCCAGGTGTTGACGAACTCGTCGACCTCCTTCGGTTTGTTGGTGATCTGCGTGTCGCGTTCACTGCAATGGATGGCCTTCACCCCGAGTTCGTGTGCCAGGTGGTTAAAGCTCTGGTTGCGAACATGCGTGCTGATGCGCTCAGCGGCTTCGCCCGTGAATTTCTTCTCCTCAAGGCAGCGGGCCGCAATGTCCAGCAGGCCCTGCTTGGTGAAGTGACTGATGAGGCCGGGGTTCGCTCCATGCTCAAGGACAGCCGTAGGTCCCGGTTGAGACCAAGCGGCCTTCATCTTACGAAGATTCATGTGACGCCAGTAGAGAGTGAGTTCCGTGGGGTGAGCCCCCTTGGAGTGCTCGTAGGGATCCCAGAGTTCTACCGAGGTGTTCACATAGAGGACCCCGTGATCGTGGCACCAGGAGACGATCTCGCAGCAGTCGATATTCCAGGCGAGATCGATCAGGAGATCCCCCGGTGAGAGATGCTCCCCAAGTACTGATGAGAGATTATCCGGGGTGATCCGGATGTTTTGGAAGCGGACTCCCTGAGACGTCCAAGGCTTCAGCTCCTCCTCGTTGGGATCAAAGTCGAGAATCGTGATCTTCTCGAGAGGCACCTCGAGATGCTTGAGGAGCACAGGAATGGTGCAGCGAGCGACTGCGCCGAAGCCAAGAAAAACGATACGGTTGGTGAAAGGGAGTCTGTTTTGCATTTTGTTGTCTATTGAATCGTTAAAGTAAGCTGTGTTTTCGGAAAGTCCAACGGCATGAGCATGACGATTTCGTCATCTGGCTTGGATGCCGTCTTTCCACTCCCGGTAGGGATGTCGTGAGAGGGAGGAGTTGTAGTAACGGGGATCGCCCGTCACCTCGTCACCCGCCCATTCCGGGATGGGAACGTGCTGCCCTTCGTCCTTGAGTTCGATTTCAGCGACTGTCAGGCCTTCGTTGTCGCCGTGGAACACATCGACCTCCCAGACATGACCTTCGTGCGGAATGAGGTGACGCGTTTTCTCGACGAGTGGTCCGTCGCATAACGGGAGCATGGCTCGTGCATCCTCCATCGGGATGGCATATTCAAATTCCGCACGGGAGATTCCCTGCACCTCTCCCTTGATGGTGATATAGGCTTTCGGCCCCGCAATCCGGACGCGTACTGTACGCCCGCGGTCTCTGGAGAGGTATCCCTGCACATAGGGTGTGCCGATTACGTCGCCTCGCCATTGATTGTCGGAACCATCCCGAATGAGGAACTTCCGTTCGATTTCAATACCCATATGGCTAGACTTGCCCCTTTTGGGCAGAAAAGGCAAGGGGGAGAGGTGTCTTGGCGAGTTACCGTTTGAGGAATGGATGGTTCGGTGCCATCGTTTTCCTTCTTTTATTCATACCATGTGGATTATCTACGCCGTTGCTGCCTCCGTCTGCTGGGGCATGAGTTATGCCGCTAGTTCTGAGATCCTAAGAAAGGGGTTCAGTCCCCTGCTTTTTTTCTTTGGCTATTCGCTCTTCTGCACCTTGGGCGCATCGGCCGCCCTACTCTCCTCAGGAACTCTCCCCAATATCTGGAAGCATGCCGATATCGACCGATCAGACATGGGATGGTTCCTATTCTCCATCGGCATCGGAGCGCTCGGTGCCTATCTCACTTATGCCGCGATGTCTGCGAAGAACCCCACGCTGGCCTCCCTGATCGAGATCTCCTACCCGTTCTTCGTGGTGCTCTTCACCTGGGTCTTCTTCCGTCAGTGCCAGCTCACGTTTACCACCATGATCGGCGGTTTGCTGCTTCTGGCCGGTGTCACCATCATCATTCTGGGGGAGCGCTGATGCTCTTGTGACGGAACCGTCACATGGCTACTCCCACCTTATTCTGGATTTCGGTATTGGTTTTGGAGCAACATGATCGCTCATGTCTGAAGAATCGATTGTTCATGTCAGTGATCTCCGTAAGAGCTTCGGTGATGTCCAGATCCTGAAAGGGGTTGGCTTCGACATGGAGGAAGGGGATCTGGTCTCCATCATCGGGCCCAGCGGATGCGGGAAGTCGACCCTCCTCCGCTGTCTCAATGCCCTCGAGACTATGGACTCCGGGATCATTTCGATGGCCGGCGTAACCTTGAAGCGCTCCGAGGGTGAGACGCGTGTGGATTCGAGATTTCATGATCTCGCCCATGAACTCCGACAGCGCGTCGGCATGGTCTTCCAGCAGTTTAATCTTTTTCCCAACAAGACCATCCTGGAAAACGTGATGCTGGCTCCGTTGGTGGTGAAGGAGGAGCCACGCGAGGTAGCTGAGGAAAATGCCCTGCGGCAGCTGGAGAAGGTTGGGTTGGCCGGGTTTGCCAAGCGCTTCCCTGCTCAGCTTTCCGGAGGCCAGCAACAGCGCGCCGCAATCGCCCGCGCCCTGGCGATGAACCCCAAGGTCATGCTTTACGACGAGCCGACCTCGGCCCTCGATCCGATGCTTGTCGATGAGGTGCTCGCAGTCATGAAGACCCTCGACGCCGAGGGGATGACCCAGATCGTCGTGACCCATGAGATCCGCTACGCTCGGGATGCCTCCGACTACATCATCTATATGGAAGCCGGCGAGATCGTGGAGATCTCCGATGAGGACGAGATCTTCACCAACCCCAAGGATGAGCGCACCCGTCGCTTCCTGCATCGCTTCCTCTAATGAAACCACGGATGAAGACTCGTTTTTTAGCCCTGCTGTTGTGCCTTGCTCCCTCCCTTCTGGTGGGGGCCGAGAAGCCCGATTCAGCCAATGCTCCGCTTTTACGCTGGGCCTCCCAGATCACCAGTAATGCTCCTTTTTCCTTCTATGACAGGAACAACAGGCTGACTGGATTTGAGTACGAGATCATCTGTGGAATTGCCCGCCATATGGGGCGTGAGCCCAAGCTCGTCCAGAACAGCTGGGATGGTCTTATTCCGGGACTTGGGCGCGGACTCTACGATTGCGTGATCTGCGGTATCGAGATCACCGCTGACAAGGGGCAGGAGGTTCTTTTCAGTAATCCTTATTACACCACCTTCGAGCAGCTTGTGGTGGCCAAGGGAACTCCACCCGTGGAGTCCCTCAATGAACTTTCCGGCCGCAAGATCGGGACCATCGATCAGACGGCTGCTCTCAAGATGCTTCAGTCCACGCCAAATGTCATCGTCAAGACCTACATCGATGAGGTCCATGCCTATGATGATGTGGTGAACGGACGCAATTATGGTGTCCTGCTTGATTTCCCGATCGCGAAGTATTACGCCGCACCGAATCCCAAGCTCGAATTCACGGGTCCTCCTTTCGGGAAGATCACTTACGGAATCGCGGTCTCCCGAAGCCGTCCCGAACTGGTGCAGCAGATCAATGTGGCACTCAAGGAAATGATCGACTCCGGAGAGATGCGCGACATCCTTTCCCGTTGGGGGCTCTGGACTCCCGTGATGGCCTCAGCCTACAACCAGTCCTCCGAACCCTCCCTTCCCGATACGGAATACAAGGCCTTTGCTGCCCAATTTGATGCTCAAAGCGGGATTGTGGCTCGTTTCCAGCGCATCTTGAACTACTGGCCCATCCTCTTGCAGGGCTCGATACTGACGCTTGAGATTTCCATCCTCGGCATGGTGATCGCCATCGTTCTGGGCTTCCTGCTTGCACTCATGAGGGTCTACGGCCCCTTTCCCTTCAGGCAGATCTCCACTCTCTATATCGAGGTGATCCGTGGAACTCCGCTTCTGATCCAGCTTTTTATCATCTTCTACGGACTTCCGAATATCGGCATCAAACTCCAGCCGTTCATCGCCGGACTTCTCGGGTTGGGACTGAACTACGCTGCCTATGAGGCAGAGAACTACCGTGCCGGACTGCTTGCTATTCCCAAGGGACAGATGGAAGCCGCCCGAGCACTTGGAATGACGCACCATCAGGGACTCAGGCATGTCATCATTCCACAGGCGTTTCGGCTTGTGCTGCCGCCGGTTACCAATGATTTCATCTCCCTGCTCAAAGACTCATCCCTTGTATCCGCCGTGACGCTGATCGATCTGACTGGGGCCTACAACCGGATCTCCACTCAGACGTTTGATTATTTCGGCACGGGTATCACGGTTGCGGCTCTTTACCTCTTGATCGGACTCCCGTTTGTGCGATTGGCAGGGATGATGGAATCGCGACTCACAACCGACAAGCGCACCCCCGAACAGAAACCTTCGTTCTGGCTCGGGCTTGGCGCCTGATATGTCTTCCAAAGATCAGTTGCCGGTCTGGAGTAGGCGGGACTTCGTTACAGGACTCGGTGCTTTCTTTGCCTCACAGATTCTGCTGCCAAAGGCTCTCAGTGGAGTGGAGCTTCCGTCCGGATTAAAGCCGATTCGACTCGGCTTTCTCACGGACTGCCATGCCATGGATGAGCATGATGCCCCGGCATGGCTGGATCGAACGGCGGAACTAATGAATTCCCTTAAACCGGATCTCATCATCGGAGGAGGTGATTTTGTTCACGGGGGATTTCAGTCACCTGGAAAGGAGATGGAGCATCGTTGGGGGCTGGCTGACACCTTCCTTAAGAAACTTAAGACAAGACTAGAGCCGCTGATCGGCAATCATGACTTCTACGAACCACTCTTGGCTGACAAAACCCCTTCACCGGGAGATCCCCGCTGGAGATGGCGTCAGTATTTTGGATTAGAGCATACCTATCGCTCCTTTCCTTGGAATGGGTACCGATTTCTCATGCTCGACTCGGTCAAGGTGGTCGGTGGCAAGGAGCCTTATCAGGGATGGATTGATGAGGAGCAGTTGGCCTGGCTCGAGCATGAGTTAGCGACCATGCCGCTCAACGAGCCGATCATCCTCTGCACACATATTCCTTTTCACACGTTGGTTTCCGGAGCCTTAGGGGGGCTTGTTGGCCCCTCGCCGGGACGGGTTAGTGTTCTGAATGCGAACCTAGTGATGGAAAAACTTCGCAATCGTCCCGTCGCGGCAATCCTCCAAGGGCATGTCCACATGAATGAGCGCCTGGAGTTGAACGGCGTTCCCTGCATCACCGGAGGCGCTGTTTGCGGAAAGTGGTGGCAGGGCCCGAATATGAATACCTATCCGGGTGTTGGAGTCATTGAGATCATGCCTATTGATTCTCAACTCCAAAAAGGGGGCACGAGTCAGAATGTTGTTTGGTCTTATAGCAATACTCCGGTTCCCGAGAGAGTTGCTACCAAGGTAACCATGTAGCAACCTCGTTTGTTCAAACAGTGTGATGCAGTAGGGCGATCGCAATCTCGATCACGATCAATACGACGATAGCGACTTCGAGAAGCTCTCCGCGGGAACCTGAGGCCTCGGCGTAGAGGGCTGCGTAGGTATCCCTGACAATGGAGAGTTTTCGATCCACGGCGGCGCTTACTGTCGGCACGCGAAAAATCTCCAAGGCAGCCAAATAGATGCGCGCGAGATACACATCCTCGGTGACCTGGAGAACATTATCGGCCTTCTCCGTGAGTTCCGTGACCTCTGCAACGAGTGTGTAGAGCTTGCGGGCAAGGTCAGCAAAGCGGCGGGGGGCCAGAAGATTCGTGGCACGACGGGCCTGCTTTACGAGTTCGTACATGCGGGGAAGTTCGTCATCCAGCAGCTCATCGTAGTAGCGGAACTCCAGTAACTGGGCATTGGCTACCTCGAGGATGTCGGAGACATCGGAATCGCTACGGGATTCGTAGATGAAGGCTCTGTCCCAAGTTACCACTACAAGATCATCCTCGTAGTAGGAGAAGCGCTGTTTCAGGAGATCCTTGCGGGCTTTCTCTGAGAGGGGGCGGTTCTCGCCGGAGAGGATCGGCACGAGGTCGATGAGTTCGGGAAGTTCAGCTCCGATGACCGGCTTATCCCATTTCTGAACAATGGCGACAAGGTGGTCCTCCTCCAGAGTCGAGTTATTGGGGCGAAGCATTGCCGGGAGAAGTGATGATTTGATCTGATCCAGTAACTCCTTCCAAAGAGCGCTCTCGGCCTTTGGACCAATGGCTTGGTCCACCGCATCGCAGAGGCCTGAGTATTCCTTCCAGCTCAGATTCGTGGCTGGAACCCGTACGGAGAGGGCAACGACGCCGAAGTCGTACAGGCGTGCCGAGACCGAAGCCTGATAACGGGCCCCTGCGATCTCCAGTGTCACGGGATTCATCGTGAGCAGAACGGGAGGTACATCGAAGGTCAGCGCCTTGGGAGGCGTTGAGCTGAGTCGGCTACGACTGGAGGATCGTCCATCCCCTTGTGACCAGAGATCCTCGACCCTTTTCAGGTCGATGGAATAGGCGATATCAAAAAGCCGAAGAGCAATGACGGCGCCGGATTGTACCCTAAGTTCGGTCATCTCCAGAGGATAACCGCGCTCAAGCCATCCGGCAACACTCACGGATCTGTTCCGGGAGTGTCAGGAGCTAAAACCGAGATTAGGCCCTCTGATCGAGAGGGGTCACGATCTTGCCAACGGCCGGCCCCACATACTCGCTCAGCGGGCGATAGAGGCGGTTGTCGACGAGTTGCTCAAGGATGTGAGCCGTCCAGCCCGAAGTGCGTGAGATCGCGAAGATCGGTGTGAACATATCGGTCGGCAGTCCGAGGGAATAATAAACGGTGGCCGAGTAGAAATCGACATTGGCGTTCAGACCCTTGCGCTCCCGCATGAGCTCGGCAATGCGCTCGGACATGCGGATCCACTTACCTTCACCAAGCTGCTCGCAGAGTTGTACGGCCATGGAGCGGAGATGAGGGGCGCGTGGATCAAGGGTTTTGTAGACGCGGTGACCGATGCCCATGACCTTTTTCTTGGTGGCGAGTGCCTCCTCGACCCAGCCATCAACCTTGGTCTCGTCGCCGATCTCCTGGAGCATATGAATGACACCCTCGTTCGCACCGCCATGGAGAGGACCCTTGAGAGTTCCGATAGCCGAGGTGACAGCGGAGTAGATATCGCTGAGGGTAGCGATCGTGACACGAGCGGAGAAGGTCGAGGCATTCATGCCATGGTCGGCATGAAGGACGTAGGCCACGTCGAGGGTCTTGGCGGCCTCGGCGGTCGGTTCGACGCCATTGAGCAGGTAGAGGAAGTGGGCAGCCTCGCCGAGATCCTTGCGAACAGGAGGAAGATCCTGCCCCAGACGGGCCCTGTGGTAATAGGCGGCGATCACACCAACCTTGGCGGTGATCGAGGCGGCGCGATGACGGTTCCTGGAGGGGTCGATATCGCCGTTCGGGACTTTGTCATAGAGGCCAAGCATGGAGACACCCGTGCGGATCACATCCATGGGATTGGCATCCTTCGGGGCGGACTTGATGAAGTCGATGACTCCTTGAGGGAGTTCACGCAGTGATCCCAGCTCCTCGTGAAGGCCTGCCAGTTGTGTCTTGTTCGGGAGTTCGCCGTACCATAGCAGGTAGACAACCTCTTCATAGCTGACCTTGCCCGCCAGTTCATCGATGTTGTAACCGGCGTAGATGAGGATGCCTTCCTCACCCCGCACATCACTGAGTGCAGTGGAGTTGGCGACGATACCTTCGAGTCCTTTGGCGATGACAGGCATAAGAGTGGGCTTTTGGGTGTTGGATGATTGGGTGTTGGAAAGTGACTTTTAGCGCTTCATCCGTCGGATGAGGGCATCTGCCATATCGGAAGGAGTTTCCGCAATCTCGATACCAGCGGCACGCAGTGCGGCAATCTTGCCGGCGGCGGTTCCTTGACCTCCGCTGACGATGGCTCCTGCATGACCCATGCGGCGTCCTTCGGGAGCGGTCGCTCCGGCAATGAATCCGGCGATCGGCTTGGTGCAATGTTGGGCGGCCCAAGCAGCGGCCTCTTCTTCGGCAGTTCCGCCGATTTCACCGATCATGATGATCGCCTCGGTCTCGGGGTCCTCGTTGAACATCTTCAGGATATCGAGGTGAGAGGTGCCATTGATCGGATCGCCACCGATGCCGACGCAGGTGCTCTGTCCGTAGCCGCGGGTCGTGAGTTGCCAGACGGCCTCATAGGTGAGGGTTCCGGAACGGGAGACAACACCGACATTGCCCTTCTTATGGATGTAGCCGGGGGCGATACCGATGCGGCAACCGCCATGGGACTTCTCACCAGTGCCTGGGGTGACGAGACCGGGGCAGTTCGGGCCGATAAGACGGGTCTTGGAGCCCTTCATGGCTTCCTTAACTTTCATCATATCAATGACAGGAATTCCTTCGGTGATCGCTACGACGAGGTCGAGTCCGGCGGCAACACCTTCCAGGATGGCATCCGCCGCGAAAGGTGGGGGAACGAAGATCGCGGAGACCGTGGCTCCCGTTTCGCGGACGGCCTGATCCACCGTGTCGAAGATAGGCACCTGACTCTCGAAGAGTTGGCCTCCTTTACCCGGAGTAACGCCTGCAACGACTTTCGTGCCGTACTCGAGGCTGAGCTTGGCATGACGCGCGCCGAAGCTGCCGGTGATGCCCTGAATGAGAACCTTGGTTTCGGGAGTGACGAGAATGGACATGGGAAAATGAAGTAAAAGTGGAAGTTGGGGCTAAAATCAGGCGGCTGCTTTTACGGCGGCGACGATTCTGTTCGCGGCATCGAGGATGTTCTCGCCGCTCTCAAGTTTCAGTCCGCTTTCGGCGAGGGTCTTCTTGCCGGCCTCGACATTGTTGCCTTCGAGTCGGACGACCAAAGGGATGGAGAGTCCGGTCTCCTTGGCTGCCTCGACGATACCATTCGCGATGACATCACAGTCCATGATGCCTCCGAAGATATTGACTAGGATTCCCTTCACTCGGGAATCCGCAAGGATGATGCGGAAGGCCGAAGCAACCTGTTCACGGGTGGCTCCACCTCCGACATCAAGGAAGTTGGCAGGACTGCCACCGGCATGCTGGATGATATCCATGGTGGCCATGGCGAGACCTGCGCCATTGACGAGGCAGGCGATATTGCCGTCGAGACCGATGTAATTGAGGCTGTGCTTGGAGGCCTCGACTTCGCGCGGATCCTCTTCGGTAACGTCACGCATGGCGACGATCGAGGGCTGGCGGTAGAGGGCGTTGTCGTCGAAGTTGAATTTTGCATCGAGTGCCATCAGGCGGCCATCCGTGGTGACGACAAGGGGGTTCACCTCGACCATCGAGCAATCACGCTCAATGAAGAGACGGTAGAGATTGGTGAAGAGCTTGGAGGCCTGGTTCATCAGAGGACCAGTAAGACCGAGCGAAGCTGCAATCAGGCGGGTCTGATAAGGCATGATCCCGAGGAAGGGATTGATCGAGAGGCGAAGGATTTTTTCCGGGGTCTTCTCTGCAACGGTTTCGATATCCACACCTCCCTCGGTGCTCGCAATGACGACAGGAACTGATGTGGCGCGATCGATGAGGATCGCGAAATAGAGCTCACGGGCGATATCGACTGCTTCTCCGACGAAGATCTTGCCCACTTCCTTCCCCTCGGGTCCGGTCTGGTGAGTAACAAGAACCTGTCCAAGCATCTTCGAAGCGAGATCCTTGGCCTCTGCGGGGGTATCGCAGAGATGGACGCCTCCCTTGAAACCGTTCTTGAAGGTTCCCTTGCCACGTCCGCCTGCGTGAATCTGTGCCTTGATGACAAGCTTACCCTGATTGAGTCCCGTGGCTACGGTCTCCGCCTCTGTGGGTGTGTTGGCGACACTTCCCGGTTGGGTGGCGACGCCGAATTCGGCAAATAGTTCTCGGGCCTGGAATTCGTGGATATTCATATGGGAAAAGGGATAAGTCCGACTAATACACAGCGTTCCATGGAAGGAAAAGAACTCCCTGTCCGAAGCGTGAAAAAAATATCAGGAAGGCATTTTTTTGAGAAAACCCAAAAACCCATTCCCGATTCCCAGTCACTTAAGGAAGCACTTCCTTAAAGCAGCGGTCCCGCCGCGAAGTGATCCGCCGCTCGGGATTTCATCACATCCACCCAGATCGGTAGTGCCAGTTCCGCCCCATAGCCACCATGCATAATGGTCTTCGGGCGATCAAAACCCACCCAGACGCCGCACGTCAGTCCCCGAGTGTATCCTAAAAACCAAGCATCGACAAAGTGGTCTGTCGTTCCCGTCTTCCCGGCGGCCGGTTTATTGAGTCCTAAGGCTGAAGATGATGCTGCGGTACCACGGGTCATTACCTCGGTGAGGATGGTTGTGGTGGTTCGTGTTGCTGTGGGATCAAGCACGGAGATCCGTCCATGCGTGGCCCGATAGAGAACGGCTCCCTCCGAGTCGGTGACTTGTTCAATCAAGTGGGGTTGAAGTTTTTTCCCTCCGGT
>CAIPWR010000068.1 GCA_903868795.1 uncultured Spartobacteria bacterium
ATGTTGGTAAGTTTATGCCGCTTTTTCATGACGAGGGTTCCAAGGCCGGATCGCTCAAGCTCACGATCCAGAAGTTTTACCGAGTCTCTGGTGGGTCCACCCAGCATCGGGGAGTACTCTCTGATATTGTCCTTCCATCACCCACGGACACACCGGAGATCGGGGAGAGCTCCCTTCCCAATCCGCTTGCTTACGACGAGGTGGATCCGCAACCCGTGAATAAATTTGCCTTCACTTCTCCTTTTATCGCGACTCTGAAAGAACGTTCAGCGGATCGAGTCTCCAAGGACCCCGAGTTCCGGTACATCTCCGAGGACATGAAGCGCTTCCGAGAGAAGCTCGACCTTAACCAACTTTCGCTTAATGAGAAGATTCGCAAGGAAGAGCTCGCTCAAGAAAAGATCCGCAAGGCAGACCGCAAGAAAGAGCGTAAACTCCATCCTGTCATCGAACCCGCGGCCTACGAGGTGTCACTTGACACCGTCGACAAACCCGTTCTCCCCAAAGTCACCATCAAGAAGAAGCCTGCTGTGGAAAAAGTGAGTAAGGATCCTGACGCCGAGGAGGATGAAGCCGATACCGCGCAGACGCCCGATCCCATCCGTCATGAGGCCATCAACATCATTCAGGATTTGACTTCGGATATCCAAAACCTTCGCACTGCTAAAACAGCACAAGGTGGGTAGCTTGGAGCGTTTTTCTCTCGAGACTTCAATTCCTCCCGCCAAGGTTATCTACACTCTCTTAGGTGCATGATTGACAGGAGTAGGTTCGGCACATAATTCTTCTGATCCAATTTCTTACCATCGTGAGCGACACCCCATCCCCGAACACCCCGCCGGCATCTGATTTACCTGCCGGTTCACCCTCCCCAGTGAAGCTTCCTCCGTTGAAGCTACCACCTAAGCCCGTTCCCACGGCTGGAGTGCCAACGCCTGCAATGGGATTGGTGCCTCCCGCGCCGCTGAAACCTCCGGCCCCTGCCGTCCCTGCTCCTGCTAGCCTTTCCACCCCGTCTCCAGCCCCTGTTTCTCCCTCCACAGGTGTGCCACCTAAGCCTCTGACTCCTTTAGCACCGCTGAAGCCTCTTGGTGGATCTCCCTCGGTTCCTCCCTCTCCAACGGGAGTACCTAATCCTCCTGCCGCACCAAAGCCTGTTACGACTCTCCCTTCGGTCAATGCTGCACCAGCTGCACCAGCTTCTACGGCACTCAAGCCTGAGCCTGTGACTCCCAGTGCCGCAGCAGCCAAGCCAATGCCCCAGGCAACGATCAAGCTGCAACCTGCGCCTGCTGCTGCCGCCCGCAAGGTCGGTGACACAGCCTCTCCTGCAGCAGCGTCGGCTCCTGCTGCTGCTACACCTGCTGCGGCAACCTCAGTTGCGAAACCAGCAGCCAAAACTCCTGAACTCTCGGGAGATCTCGCTGAGTCTTCGGATGTCGAGTCTCATGAGGAGGAAGAGTCCTCTTCCTCGGCTGAGTTGCCTCTCCCATTCCTGATTGCAGCTGCCGCCCTTGCTCTCATTGCTTTTGGCATCCAGCTCTGGACCTTTCTCGCATAACCAATTCTTTAATCCACCAATACTGACTGATTATGGCTTCCGAACACGTCCTCGACCTCACTGATGCAACCTTCGATCAGGCTGTTGCTTCATCTCCCGTTTTGCTTGTCGATTTCTGGGCTCCTTGGTGTGGCCCTTGCCGCATGATTGCACCGGTCATCGAGGAACTAGGTAAGGAGCTCGCCGGCAAGGTGACGGTGGCCAAGGTGAATGTGGATGAGGCTGCTGGCGTTGCGGGAAATCATGGCATCACAGCCATCCCTACCTTGATGATTTTCCGTAACGGCGTTCTTGCCGAGCGCATGACGGGACTTGCCTCCAAGGCTGCTCTCCTCGAGAAGCTTCAGGTTGCCTGATTGTTGCTTCGCCAGAGGCTCTGATCTCCTCTTCATCAATTTCGGTTCGTGTGACGGACTCCGCCGCAACGCCATCTTCTCTGGGCTATGCCATGCCCGCGGAGTGGGAGAGACATGAGGCTACTTGGATCTCTTGGCCGCATGTGGATGGGCAGAGCTTTCCCGAGAGCTATGACCGGGTTGTGCCGACGCTGGTCAAGATGGCCGTCGTTCTTGCGGAATCTGAAATTCTAAGAATCAATATCTCCAACACTGATCAGGAGCGGGAGGTGAGGGGACTCTTGGCTGACAAAGCTCCAATGGAGCGAATCGAGTTCCATGCAAACCCGACGAATGAGCCATGGTGCCGGGATCATGGACCGATCTTTGTGAAAAGGGCCCAGTCGCCGACCTTGGCGATCAATGACTTTGGCTACAATGCGTGGGGAGGGAAGTATCCTCCCTTTGACTCCGATGATGTCGTCCCGACCAGGATTGCGCAGTCTTTGGGTTTACCTCTCTTTCATCCCGCATTCATTCTTGAAGGTGGATCGGTTGATCCGAATGGCGACGGGACTTTGCTGACCACTGAGTCCTGCCTGCTCAACCCCAACCGCAATCCCGCCCTCTCCAAGGAACAGATCGAGCAAGGTCTACGTGATTACCTCGGAGTGGAACAGATTCTCTGGCTTGGTGACGGAATCGAGGGGGATGATACTGATGGGCATGTCGATGACATCACCCGTTTTGTCGCCCGTGACACCGTGGTGACTGTGGTGGAGCCGAATCGAGCCGATCCCAACCACCTCCCTCTGAAGGAAAACCTCGAGCGGCTGCGGGGAATGAAACTCCATGACGGGACGCCGCTCAAGGTGATCGAAATTCCGATGCCGCCCCGAATCGACCGTGAGGGGATTCGTTTGCCGGCCAGTCATGCGAATTTCTACATCGCCAATGAATCCGTGCTGATGCCCTCATTCGGCGGCGACTCAGATGTGGAGGCGGTGGAGATCCTTGCGGAGTTTTTTCCAACACGAATGATCCGGCCTATTGATTGCCGTGAATTGATTTGGGGGCTCGGGGCTTTCCATTGCCTTACCCAGCAGCAGCCCGCGTCATAGTTCAGGAATCCTCTCCTGGCTAAAGTTTGGCGAAAATGTCTCGCATGGAAGCTTGCAAAAGCCCCTGCCGATGTCTGTGCTATCATTTCCATTTATGAATAACGCAATCCTTCAACTAGCTGCCCGCGATGCCCGCGGACTCGCCATCGACGCCGTCACCGCCTGCAAGTCAGGACACCTTGGTCTTCCCCTTGGTTCGGCTGACATCGGAGCCGTTCTCTTCGGTGAGGCTCTTCAGATCGACCCTGCTGCTCCCCGTTGGATCAACCGCGATCGTTTCATTCTCTCCGCCGGTCACGGCAGCATGTTCCTCTACGCATGGCTGCACCTTTCCGGATTCGACCTGTCACTCGATCAGGTGAAGAAATTCCGCCAGCTCCACAGCATCACCCCGGGTCATCCTGAGTTCCATGAGACTCCCGGTGTCGAGGCAACCACCGGCCCTCTCGGCCAAGGTGTGGCTAATGGTGTCGGGTTCGCGATGTCCCAGAAGATGGCAGCGGCTCGTTTCAATACACCGCAGCACACGATCTTCAACAACCATGTCGTTGTTCTTTGCGGCGATGGCTGCCTGCAGGAGGGTGTCTCCGCCGAGGCCTCCTCGCTTGCTGGTCATCTTGGTCTCGACAACCTGATCGTTTTCTTCGACTCCAACAACGTCACCCTAGACGCCATGCTGAATGTCAGCCAGAGCGAGGATGTGGGTGCCCGTTACGCCGCTTACGGCTGGCATGTCCAGATGATCGACGGCCACAATTTGGACGAAATCCTTGCTGCCTTCAACAAGGCCAAGTCCACCAAGGGCAAGCCTCACATGATCATCTGCAAGACGATCATCGGAAAGGGTATCCCTCAGGTCGAGGGAACCAATAAAGCCCATGGCGAGGCCGGAGTGAAATTTTCAGACGAAGCCCGCAAGGGACTCGGCCTCCCCGACGAGAAGTTCTTCATTTCGCCCGAGGTCACAGCTTACTTCGCCACCGTTAAGGCGAAGCGCGCTGAGGCGCACGCCGCTTGGCAGAAGGAGTACTCTGCTTGGCGCTCTGCCAATGCGGAACTTGCCGCCCTTCTCGATGCCGGTGTCGAGCAGAAGGTCCCCGATCTTCTTTCACTCATTCCTCCCTTCAAGCCCGATGAGACCCTGGCTACCCGTAAGGCCGGCAGCATCGTTCTTCAACCGATCTCCAAGGCAATGCCCTTGCTTGTCAGTGGAAGCGCCGATCTCTTCGGTTCCACTCTGAACTACATCGAAGGGGGAGGAGACTTCACTGATCAGAATCGTGAGGGTCGCAACATTCACTTTGGTATCCGTGAGCACGCCATGTGCGCGATCATGAACGGCTACGCCTACGATGGTATCTTCCGTATTGCCGGAGCGACCTTCCTTGTCTTCAGCGATTACGGACGTCCTTCCATTCGCGTAGCTGCGCTTTCCAAGCTGCCAACGACCTACATCTTTACCCACGACTCCGTCGCGGTTGGAGAGGATGGACCGACCCACGAGCCTGTTGAGACCGTTGCAGCTCTCCGCGCGATCCCTGGTCTCGATGTCATCCGTCCCGCCGATCCGGAGGAAACCGCCGGTGCATTCGCCGCCGCCATGGAGCACACGGATGGGCCGACACTTCTCGCGCTCTGCCGTCAGAATCTGCCGAACCTTAACGATATCCCCGTCGACGTGCGTCGCCAGGGTGTTTTCAAGGGTGCCTATATCGCCCATAAGGAAACGGCGCCTCTTGAGCTCATCATTCTTGCCTCTGGCAGTGAGTTGAATGTTGCTCTCGATGCCGCCAAGACTCTTGGCGCAGGAGTGCGTGTCGTCTCGATGCCTTGCATGGAGCGTTTTGAGCGTCAGGATGCCGCGTATCGAGAGCAAATTCTTCCTGCCAAGTGCCGCAAGCGTGTCTCCATTGAGGCTGGCATCTCGGATCCTTGGTTCCGCTACGTCGGTATCGATGGCAAGACCGTGGCTATTGATCGCTTCGGTCTGAGCGCTCCCGGAGGCACCGTCCTCAAGGAACTCGGCATGAGTGTCGAGAACCTGGTGGCCGTGGCCAAGTCTCTCTAAGACTTCCTTCGGAAATCTTCATCAGTTGCAAGCCGGAGGGGTGACTTCCTCCGGCTTGTTGCTATCTTGGTATCGTCATGGTTGCCATTGCCTGGTTCACGTTCAGCTTTCCCGACTTTCAGTATGCTTTTCTGAGCATTCTGCTTGAGGGTTTGCCCTTCCTTCTCGGGGGGGCGATTCTTTCAGGTCTTCTGGAGGTGTTCTTGCCCCAGTCGCTGATGACACGCCTGCTTCCGAGGAATCCACGCGTCGCCATCGTGGTGAGTGGACTGCTCGGGGTGATTTTTCCTGTCTGTGAGTGCGGCATCGTTCCGGTGGTGAGGCGCCTTCTTAAGAAGGGTCTTCCTGTTTCCTGCGGAGTTACCTACATGCTCGCCGCACCAATCGTGAATCCGTTGGTGATCCTGAGCACGCTTGCAGCATTCCGCGGTCAGGGGGCTTGGGAAATGACCATTCTCAGGTTTGGACTTGGACTCGTGGTTGCCATCGTGGCGGGGTGGATCGTTAGCTTCTGCTCACCTGCTTCGATTCTGCGTCCGGGACTCATGAGTCCTGAGAATGAGCACGATCACCATCATGGCGGATCGGGAGGAAAGATAGATCGTCTTCAGAATGTCGCCTTGGTCGCCACGAAGGACTTTCTGGATGTCGCCGTTTTCTTCGTGATCGGTGCTGCTGCCGCCTCCCTTTTCAGTACGGCGGTGAATCAGGAAATTATTCTGCCACTGGCAGCGAATCCCCCGCTGGCCATCGTTTCCCTGATGGGACTTGCTTCCGTACTCTCGGTTTGCAGCACGACGGATGCCTTTATTGCCGCGACGCTCACCACCTTCCCGATGGCTGCCAAGCTGGCCTTTCTGGTCTTCGGCCCGATGCTCGATTTCAAACTCCTCTTCCTCTACGGAGCTGCTTTCTCCAAACGCTTCATTATCTTACTCGCGCTCGGTCTATTTGTGGTGATTGCTCTTCTCTGTTGGAGACTCTCCGCCCTGAACCTTGCTTGGTGATCTCATCATGAATCACTCACACTCATCTTCATTCTCCTTTAAGGGGCTCCGGGATTCCCTGTTGCTTATGCTCTGGGGAGGATTTGTGCTCTGGCTTTCTCTCTCGGGACAGCTTTCCATCTACCTCCACCCCTCGCTTCAGCCTTACACAGCGGCTGCTGGTGTGGTTTTCCTTCTGCTTGCGATTTTTGGATTCCGGTCAGTTTTTCTCATCTCAACACAGACGCATCATGCGTGCGGTTGTGATCATCACGGCCATGATCCTGACGAGACTGAATCCCAGGAGCATCATCACCACGACTCCAGTGGTGGAGTGGGAGCCATGATTTTCAAGACCATCCTGCTCCTTCTCCCTCTGGCAATCATCGTCTCGGGGAAGGCCACCGCTTACTCGATCACCACGGTTCAGAATCGTGGTGTCGTCGATAACATCAATAACCTTCCCTCGGCTAAGGCTGGAGCAGCGGCGGCTTCCACTTCGGCCAGCAAGGGTGTGGCTCTCGCTGTTCCTGCTTCCAGTCCAGTCACCTCTTCGAGCACTCCTTCTCCTCAGACCTCTTCTTCGACGGACTCATCCTCTTCTTCTTCCTCCGGAGGTCCGATGCCGCTTCAGGTTATTGATATGCTCTATGCTGTACAGATGCCCTCGTATCGAGGTGAGTTTGAGGGCAAGGATGTCGAACTTGTCGGCCAGTATGTTCCCATGACCACGGGCAATCCGAAGGGAGACCGCTTTCAGGCCATCCGTATGTTCATCACCTGCTGTGCCGCCGATGCCAAGCCGGTAGGTGTCACCGTGCAGTTCCCGAAGCCGATCAAGGTTTCCGAGATGGGATGGCTCAAGATCACAGGCAAACCGACCTTCCCCATGGAGGGAGGACGACGGACAGCCGTGCTTGAAGCAACCAAGGTCGAGGAATGTCCCGCTCCATCAGAGCCCTTTGTTTACTAACCCTAGCACTCCTCGCTCCGCATCTGATTCGCGCCGAGGAGAGTGCGATCAGTGAGGGATGGAAGAGTGCTCAACCCGGTTGGAGCTACGAGTTTCCCAGGGATCATGGACCACACCGCTTCTTCAAGACCGAGTGGTGGTATGCCACGGGCAACCTTGCCGATGAGCAGGGGCATGAATATGGCTTTCAGTTAACCTTTTTCCGCCAAGGTATCCGTCCCGGAGAGAAGCCTGCTAATGCTTCGCGTTTTCGGGTAATGGATCTCCCTTTCGCTCATTTCGCCTTCACGGATGTCTCGGGGAAGACCTTTCGCTATTACCAATGCTCGTCGCGGGGTGCCTTCGGTGAGGCAGGATTCGGAACACCTGCCGGGAGTGGGGGATCTGGTGGTCGCATGGCCTGGTTGGAAGGCTGGCTCATGGAACAGCTTCCCGATGGCTCCTTCCACCTCAAGTCCCAGGGGAAGACTGAGACCGGAGTGGAAAGGTCGATTGATCTGGTATTGGTTCCAGATCGCCCTCCTCTCGTCCATGGGCATGATGGAATCAGCCCCAAGTCATCAGTTCCTGGTCATGCTTCCCACTACTACTCACTCACCAGGGTCCGAGCATCGGGTTCCGTGACCATTGATGGCAAGGTTCACAAGGTGGGGGGACTTGTCTGGTTTGACCACGAATGGGCTACTAACTCTCTCGAAGCGGGTGAAGCAGGCTGGGATTGGTCCGGTCTTCATTTGAGCAATGGCGATGATCTGATGCTTTTCCGAATCAGGAATGCAGAGGGGAAGACGGTCTTCCTCTCCGGGACCCTCCGCGATGCGCAAGGCGTGGTAACCAATCTCCATGATTTGGAGATGACACCTCAAGGCACTTGGAAGAGTCCTCACACAGGAGGGCTCTATCCGTCTGGAATGGAAGTCAGCATTCCCTCGAGGAATCTTACTCTCACACTGACTCCAAAGATCCGTGATCAGGAACTTGTTCTCGCTCCGTTCGCCTACTGGGAGGGAGCCGTCAGAGGTGAGGGGAAATCAGGCAATCATCCCGTGACCGCCGAGGGATATCTGGAGTTGACTGGATATGGTGGAAAGGTGATCGGAGTGAACGGGAAGTGATCCCTGAGTGAGCCTCAAGGAGATTAATCTCCAGTAAGCACTCCGATATCGGGTAAATTTCGATACAAACCTGCGTGATCAAGTCCGTAGCCGACGACGAATTTGTCCGGGATTTCAAAGCCCAGATAATCGGCTGTGAGATGCCGGGATGACTCCTTCCGGAGGAGGACGCAGGTGCGAACGGATGCTGCCCCAGTCTCCAACAACCGTTCCTTCAAAACTTTCAGGGTCAGACCGGTGTCGAGGATATCATCGACCAGGAGAAGATCCTTTCCAGTGATCCCATCTGGTATTCCAAAGGGAAGGGAAACAGAACCAGAACTGGCGGTTGCATCTCCGTAACTCGAGGCCTTGATCGGAATGACCATGAGCGGGAGTTGAATTTCCCTCACGAGATCGGCGGTGAAGATCATTCCACCATCCATGACGGGCATGACACAGAGATCGCTTCCGGAAAGTTCCTTGGAGATCTGGACTCCAAGCTCTTCGACACGCCTCCGGATGGCGGCGCGATCAAGCAGGATTTCTGAAATGGGAGGCATCTTTTAAATATGTCCGAATTTTTTCGAAATATAAACCCGGATTGTGCGATAGCGTGTAGTCAACACTTTTGGGTGCTTCACCTGGATGGTGACCTCAGAGATCGTTAAAATTGTTACAATGTTAAAAGGTTTACAAAGGACTGAATCCAATCATCCTGAATCGGGATTGCCTCCTCTTATACCGTTCATCTAGCGTCCACCTTCGTTCGATGCTCCGATGCACCCTCATCTCCACGTTGTAACGCTTCAACCTTTCTAACGATTTTAACTGCTCGGGATTCCGACTGGATGGGTGCTAATGCAAATTTTGGGATAAAACGGGATTATATCTCACCGAAACGTGGAGAACGCAGAGAATCAATCCAAAAAATTCATTAGAATTCAGAATACTGCCCCACCTTGGCAGATAACACTTACCAAGTGCAGATATGCCGAATGAGGTAATATGGAACTCAGGAACTCACGAAAAAGATGGGAAATTTAACCCACTTGCAGTGATCCAGTCATCTTGACTTTCAGTTCATGCACATTGGGATCAGTCCACACACTTTTGACTTCTGTTCCTGATTTCCTGAGTTCCATATTATTACTGATGCTTCTCTCTTCAGTCTCTTCACCAACTTGGTGCACAAGATTTCTCTGTTTCCATGATCCTATCGCAAAATCGGGGATCAAGTGACAAGCAGCGCTCTCGGTGTTGTGGAAGGTATTGGTTGCAGACAGATGAACCCCTACAGATTTTTGTTGGGCAAAACTCTGCGATCTCAGCGCCTCTGCGCGAGTTCTTGTATTCTTGGAGAGCTATGTTGCTCCCCAAGAACGACAGAAAAACAGCAGATAACCTTAGGCGATTACTGGAAGCCGAGGCGGGCGATCATGTTCAGGCCCAGAGCGAAGAGTGCGGCACCTAGGAAGACACAGACGGGTAGTGTCAGGACCCAGGCCATGAGGATATTGCGTACCGTGGCCATCTGGAGACCCGATCCGTTCGCTGCCATGGTTCCGGCTACTCCCGAGGAGAGCACGTGAGTAGTGCTGACGGGAAGCCCCAGCATGTCTGCAAGACTGATTGTGAACATGGCGACGAGTTCTGCAGCCGCTCCCTGACCATAGGTCATATGGGTCTTGCCGATCTTCTCTCCCACCGTGACCACGATGCGCTTCCATCCGATCATCGTGCCACACCCCAGCGCCAGTGCCACGGCCATCTTCACCCAGATGGGAATGAAGTTGGTCACGCTATTGATCGTGGAGGTGAGCATCTTGGCTTCCTTTTCCGCGGCGGGGGAGTTGAGTTGGTGGTTTCTTGCCAGCTTGGAGGAGACTGAGGAGATTAAATAGAGATCCGCCCTGAGGGAACCGCGATCCTGTTCCGGAATCTGGCTGAGTGATTTGAAATTGCCCAGCTGTTGAAGGCTTCTGTTAGCAATCGTTTCCACCGACCAGAAAAGCTCCGGGGATGTTGAGTGATGGCCGCGCAGGAAGGTTGTGATAACATTCGCCGGATCATCTTTCACATAGTCCGGATCTGCCCCCTTTTCCTGCATGCTGCAGTAGGAGACGCAGGCTTGCAGTTGACTTCTGAGAGCAAGGAGTTCGCTTTCCGTGCTCTCGCTCTTGAGCGCGTAGGTTGTGGGGAGAATGCCGACCAGGATCAGCATGATGAGACCCATTCCCTTCTGACCGTCATTGGAGCCATGTGCGAAGCTCACCCCGGTGCAGGTGAACATGAGTAGGGCGCGGATCCATCCTGGTGGTGGATGGCTTGCATCGGGTGCCTCATAGAGTTTCGGATTCTTGATGAGGATTTTCATCACGATCAGCAGGAGCGCCGCCATGCAGAATCCGATGACCGGTGAGATGATCAGGGCCATTCCGACTTCCTTGGCCTTGGACCAGTTGACGCCATCACCCCAGTAGTGGGAATCGCTCATGAGAGCGTTGGCGACACCGACACCGATGATCGATCCAATCAGGGTATGGGATGAGGATGCAGGCAGACCGAAGTACCAGGTGCCGACATTCCAGATGATTGCCGAGAGCAGTAGGGAAAAAACCATTGCGAATCCGGCTGATCCCACATGGATGACGAGTTCCACCGGTAGGAGGTTCACGATGCTGAAGGCCACGGCTCCTGTGGAGGTGAGTACCCCGAGGAAGTTGAAGAATCCGGACCAAATGACTGCAGGGACTGCTGGAAGCGTGTGGGTGTAGATGACGGTGGCGACCGCATTGGCGGTGTCATGAAAACCGTTGGCAAACTCAAAGGCCAGGGCAAGAAGAAGAGCCAGTCCGAGCAGGGCCCAAGTTCCAAATCCGACTCCGGCAAATTCAGCTAAGAGCAAATGCATCTCGAAAACTTAATGGGCATCGTGTCTCTACGGGAGCCCCTTTTTTCAGATTTCTGTTACAATTCCGACACTCTATGCCAAAGGCATCACAAATGCCTTGTCAATGGCCGACTCTATCCCATTCTCTAAAAGAATGAATCCCGCCAATCTTTTTTCACACGACTCTGACACGATCAATCTTGCTCCTGGAGAAACCCTTTTTACAGAGGGTGACAGCGGGGATTGCATGTATGTTCTGCTGGAAGGTTCGGTTGATGTCTTGGTTGGCGGGAAAAGCGTCGAGCAGTCCGAGCGTGGGGCGATTCTCGGCGAATTGGCCCTGATTGATCAGTCCCCCAGGACGGCCACCATTATCGCCAAGGACTCTGCTAAACTCGCCAAGGTCGATGAAAGGCGCTTCAACTTCCTGATTAGTCAGAATGCCTTCTTTGCCACCCATGTCATGAAGGTCATGGCGGATCGTCTTCGCCACATGAACAAGCTTCAGGCTGAATCGGCGAATTCCTGAATTTCATAACAGCCATGAATGATCCGGGGGTGACACCTAGTGAGTCTTCCCTTGATGGGTTGATCGCATCCATTGACCGGCAGACCGATGAGGGAGCCGCGATGGCTTGGTGTCTTGAGTCGATCAAGGACATTCAGGGAACTATTCGGGCCGTCGATGCGAAGATAGGCATCCTGCTCGCGGCCTTGGCTTTTCCCCTCAAGGATGTTGCCGAGCGCTATATTTCCGCGCATTCCACCGGTATCTCCATCGGCTCTGTCATCTTTACGCTGGCCATTGTCTCGTATGGACTAGGAATCCTTCTTTCCGTGCTCACGTTGGGTGGAATAGGTGGCTCCCATTATCATGCGACCGGATCGGATCACTTCAATACTTTCTATGCCGCGGGGTTATTTCGCCTGAATTTTATGGATGCCTTGTTCCGGCGCAAGGAGGTGCGTTCGACCATGAGTGTTGAGAAGTTTGTCGATGAAATACCGAAGACCTGTGAGCGGATGCTCTTGGACCTTGCTTCTGAGATGATGCAGTTGGCTTATATCCGCGACCTTAAAATCCTCAGGCAGCGCTATGCATTCCTCTTCACGGGCATAGCTTTCCTACTTGGTTTTGTTGGATTTGCTCTCACGAAGGGATGATTCTTCCAAGTTAGGTTTTTTGAAATTTAGGGTTGGGTGTTCCCAAGCGGAATCGTGAGGGGCATCTGGAACGGCATTGAATGACGGATTGCCCAGTTCGTCAGCGTTTTTGCCCAGTTCGTCACATTTTTTTGTTTGGTGACTGATTTCGTTTGAGCAGGGTGTGGAGAATGACTACACCACGATCGCGTTATGAAGGTTGCTCGATTATTACGGAATTGTAACAATAGGTGATTAGTGATTTCGGCACAAAAATTGCTATAAATATTTACTGATTTTTCAATGCCTCCTTCAATTATTCCACCCACTTTTTCTCAGATCGTCGAGTTCCACGCGCAGTTGGCCATGGAGCTGGCCTTTGTCACTCCTGATCAGGACACAGGACTCCTTCCCATCAACAGCATCCTGATGGATCTGGAGGATAGCGTGCAGCAGGAGGCCCCGACGGAAATCACCTCCGCTGTTGCCGTGGCCAAGAATTGGATGGATCAGATCTTCGACGGCCCTGGCAAATTTTCCGCAGAGGCGATCACCAACCTGACTGCCTGGCACGAATGGATGTCACAGGCTCTGGCGGCATGGGAACGGGAGGAGGCTATGCCTCTCTTTCCGGCTGCTTGGATCACTCGAGACATCCCCGCATTGGCTTCCTCCATCCCTGTCGAGTCACCTGCCCCGGCCGCGGCGGTTTCATCTCCCGTGGCTGCAAGCGTTGAGGGAGAAGAAGTTGGCGATACTGCGATCGAGGAGATCGAGGAAAAGGCGATCGTCCTGAACCTCAAGGATGATGCCGATCTCCTGCATGAATTCCACGGTGAGTCGGTGGAGTTGCTTCAGAACATCGAGCAGGGTCTGCTTGTTCTTGAGGAAAATCCGTCCGATTCCAATACGATCAATTCCATTTTCCGAGCCTTCCATACTTTCAAAGGAGGGGCCGGCTTCCTTCACCTACATGCCCTTCAGGATCTGGCTCATGATCTTGAGTCCTTGCTCGACGCGGTGCGCCAGTCGAAACTTCAGATCAACTCTCCGATCATCAATATCATTCTGGCCGGATCCGATGCTCTGAAGCACTACACTCACGAGATTGGGCATCAGATCAATGGAGTCAATGCCGGAGAACCGATCGTTGTGCCGACTGCCCGGATTATCCGCAATGTAAAAGCCATCCTCAACGGCGAGCCACTTCCGGAAGAGACGGTTTCCAGTGCTGCCAATTCTGTAGAAGCAGAGGTGGAAGTTGTTGTTCATCAGAATACGGAGTGCGTGTCCGAATCTGTCGAATCCGCTCCGGTAGCCGGGAGCACCCTTGCTGTTCCCTCCTCGGGGGAAAAGACCGAGCCCTCCCCGGAAAAAACCCTGGCCAAACAGGTTCCGCTGGTCACAAGGCCTGTGGAGGGGAAAGGGAAGCAAGTGGCCGTCACGGAGTCGGCGTCCGGTTTTGTGAAGCTCGAGACCTGGAAGCTTGACGCTCTTGTTGATCTGGTCGGTGAGCTCGTGATCGCCCAGTCGATGGTCGTTCAGGATCCCGATGTTCAGACCCTGGAGAGCCGGACATTAGCCCGCAGTCTTCGTCAGCTCAGCCGCACCACTTCCGAGCTTCAGCGCAATGCCATGTCGCTCCGCATGGTCCCGGTCCGTGCCGCCTTCCAGAAGATGACCCGACTCGTCCGTGATGTCGGGGTTCAGACCGGAAAACAGGTTCAGCTGATCCTTGAGGGAGAGGACACAGAGCTCGATCGCAATATTGTCGAGAAGCTGGGGGATCCGCTGGTCCATATGATCCGCAATGCCGTCGATCATGGCATTGAGATGCCGGAGGAGCGTGAATCCAAGGGCAAAGCACGTCTTGGAACAGTCCGCCTCTCGGCCTCCCATCAGCGCGGTGGTATCCTGATTCGTATTCAAGACGACGGGAAGGGGCTTAATGCCGAGAAGCTCCTAGCCCAAGGGATCAAGCGCGGGATTGTGAAAGAGGGCGCCGAACTGAGCGAGTCCGAGATTTTCAGCCTTATTTTTGAACCGGGGTTCTCGACGGCCGAAATCGTCAGCGATCTCTCGGGACGAGGTGTCGGTATGGATGTGGTGAAGCGGAATATCGAGAGCCTTCGTGGCAAGGTCGAGATTCAGTCGGTGATCGGTCAGGGATCCACGTTCAATATCCTTCTTCCCCTCACGCTCGCGATCATTGACGGCATGCTGGTGGGAGTAGGAGGGGAGCGTTTCATCATCCCGACGATCTCGGTCCGCGAGTCCTTCCGTCCAAAACCCGGCATGGTCAGCACCATTCACGAGAAGGGGGCAATCGTCAGCGTCCGTGGCAAGCAGACGCCTGTCCTTCCTCTAGGCAAGCATCTCGGTATTCCGACGAAGGCGACTACTCCTGAGGAGGGGATCATGATCGTCGTCGAGTCGGGAGATGCCTCCCGTGCCATCCTGGTCGATGAACTCATCGGCAAACAGGAGGTCGTGATCAAGAGTCTCGGCGAAACGTTTAAACATCAGAGTCTCTTTGCCGGGGGCGCCGTGCTTGGTGACGGATCTGTCGGCCTCATCCTCAGTGTCGACACGCTTGTGAAACTCTAACTTTTTCGAATCAACCCACTCCAACGACCCTCCCCAACCAGTACCCAAAACTAACGATGAGCACCACCTCCTTAGCTGTAGCCACCCCGAATCAAAATCATCAAGCGTCCAAGACAGGCCGTTACCTCACCTTCTCGCTCGGCAATGAGTCCTACGGCATTCCCGTTCTCAATGTCCGTGAAATCATCCGCCTCTGCCCGATCACCCCGGTCCCTAAGATGCCTACCCATATCAAGGGTGTGATCAATCTCCGCGGCACCGTCATTGCTGTTCTCGATCTCCGCGCGAAGTTCCAGCTCTCCCAGGCCGACTATAACGACCGTGCCTGCATCATCGTTGTCCAGTTGATCGGAGCCAATGGGGTGAAGACGAATATGGGAGCCATCGTCGACGCGGTCGAAGAAGTCGTGAATCTCAACGAGGCGGCGATCGAACCGGCTCCCGACTTCGGTGGTTCGCCGAACAGCGAATATATTCTCGGAGTCACAACATCAGTGGGTGGAGTCAAGACACTCCTCGATATTGAGAAGATCTTCCTCGATGACGCCTCGATCACACGATCGCTTCCCGAGGGGGCTCCGAAGCTCGCTGATGCTCAGCCTAATTCCGTGACAACCCACTAAACCATCTCAACCGTTTCGATCAAAACAAAGAACCCAACAAAAACCCCAACAAACCTCAACGACCCCAACTTATGAATAACTGGACCATCGGCCGCCGGATCACCACCGGCTTCATCATTGTGCTGCTCATCACGGCAGCACTCGGAGGATTTGCCCTCTTGAAGACATTCGGATTGAAGCAGAACATCTTCGATCTTGGTGAAAACACCGTTCCGAGCCTCGAACTCGTCGCGAACACCAAGGCTGAGGTACAGAATCGCATGATCGCGATCCAGCAGCTCAATGACACCCTTACGCCCGAGCGCAGGGCTGAACTGACCAAGCGCTTGGCTGATGCTACGGAGAAGTCCGTTTCATTCCTTAAGAAGTATGAGTCGCTTCTTAGTGACGCCAAGGACCGCGAACTCTGGACCCAGGAGACGAAGCTCAATGACGAGCTGACTCCAATCATTGCGAAGACGGTTGACCTGATTGCGAAGAATGGATCCGCAACGCCTCAGACCCAAGCCGCCGCAACAGCATCACTTGAAGATTGCCTGATCAAGGAGCTTGATCCCGCCTACTCAGCCCTCATCAATGCGGTTCAGGCCGACTTCGATTACAATGTTCAGCTCGGATCCACGGCCGCCACGACGGGTAAGAACAGTGCCGCCAGTGCTGTCCTCTTCATCAGCATCTCGATCGCCCTGGCGATTGCTGTGACCTTGGTAATCATCTGGCAGGTCACGACCGCAGTGAACAAGGCTCTTGGTGAGATCACAGCCAACCTCGATCGTGGTGCCCTTCAGACGGCCGCTGCTGCGCGTCAGGTTTCGATGGCCAGCAATCAGCTCTCTTCCGGAGCCAGCGAGCAGGCCTCTTCTGTTGAAGAGACCAGTACCTCTCTTGAGGAGATGTCGAGCATGATCCGCTCGACTGCTGACAATGCCCAGAAGGCGAAGGCCCTCGCCACCGAGGCTCGTGCCGATGCCCAGAACGGCACCAACACCATGGAGGAGATGATGGCCGCCATGACCGCGATCGACACCTCCAGTGCCGAGGTGGCCAAGATCGTCAAGAACATCGACGAGATCGCATTCCAGACTAACATTCTCGCACTCAATGCCGCCGTGGAGGCAGCTCGTGCCGGTGAGGCTGGCGCTGGATTCGCCGTTGTTGCCGACGAGGTGCGTTCGCTTGCTCAACGCAGTGCCGCCGCCGCCAAGGAGACGGCCGAAAAGATCGAGGCCGCCATCGCAAACAGCCGTAGCGGTTCCCAGTGCTCCGTCCGTGTTGGCGAGTCGCTCAAGCAGATTGCCGAGAAGGTCGCCGCCACCGACGCCCTTGTTGCTGACATCGCCACTGCCGCCAACGAGCAGGCTCAGGGAATCCAGCAGGTTAATACGGCGATGGGTCAGATGGACAAGGTGACCCAGAGCAATGCTTCCAGCGCCGAGGAGAGTGCCAGTGCTGCCGAGGAGCTCGATGCCCAAGCCGAAACGATGAAGGATCTGGTCAGTCAGCTCCGTACCCTCGTCGGGGGGGCCTCCACGGGCGAAAGCGCCCCGGTTTCACGAGCTGTCTCAAAGAGTGCTTCACCGAAGGCAGCTTCTGCATCTTCGGGCCGCAAGAGCTTTCCGATGCCAGGCGACGAGCTGTCTCACGGTGGGGATGACGCCAGCTTCCGGAACTTCTAAGAATCTGTAGTTCAGACCGATCTTCTCTCTCAGTGCATTCGTTCCACGATGGTGCCCTGTCGGCACAAGCCTACAGGACCATCGTGGATCTGGTGTATGAGCACAGCCGGATCAACCTTGGTGAGGACAAGCAGACCCTTCTGTCCAATCGGCTTGGAAAACGCCTCAAACATCTGGGGATTGCTTCCTATGACGAGTATTGCGCGCTGCTGAAGTCCCCAGGTGCCCAGGAGGAGATCGAGCATCTGTTGGATCTTATCTCCACCAACCACACGCGCTTCTACAGAGAGCCGGATCACTTCACCTACCTGACCGAGAAGATCCTTCCCGGCCTCATTCCCAAACTCCATGCGGAACGAGCCCCGCTACGCGTCTGGTCTGCTGCATCATCATCCGGAGAGGAGCCCTACACGCTGGCGATCGTGCTTGCGGAATATCTGCGGGCTCATCCGACAGTGAACTGGAAAATCGAGGCCTCCGATATCTCACGCAGTATTATCGCCAAGGCGGAGAGAGCCATCTATCGGATGGATGCTGTCGAACCTGTCCCTCTTGAACTGCTCAAACGGTATTTCCAAAAGGGGGTGGGAGAGTTTGATGGGCACTGCCGTGTCCGTCCCGAACTGAGGGAGAGAATCCGCTATGCAAGGGTCAATCTCTTCCAGCCTGACTATCCCATCTCCCCGAAGCAGCATGTCATCTTCTGCCGAAATGTGATGATCTACTTCGACATTCCCTCTCGTGAAGCTGCGGTAAAGCGTCTCAGCAATCATCTTGTATCAGGTGGACATCTGATCGTGGGGCATTCGGAAAGTCTCATGGGGGTGCGCCATGGACTTGTCTCGATCAAACAAGGGATCTATCAAAAGCCATGATCCCAGCCAAGAAAGTCCGTGTTCTCGTGGTCGATGATTCTGCGCTGGCCCGTCGCGCGATCACTGATGCGCTCAAGCGCGATTCCGAGATCGAGGTTGTCGGAGGAGCCGTTGATCCCTACCAGGCCCGTGAGATGATCTTGGAGTTGGAGCCTGATGTGATCACGCTCGATCTCGAGATGCCGCGGATGGATGGACTCACGTTCCTGAAGATCCTTCAACAGCATCATCCACTGCCCGTTGTTGTTGTCAGCTCGCTCACGCAAGCCGGCTCCGCCAAGGCGATGGAGGCTCTGAATGCCGGAGCGATCGATGTTCTTGGGAAGCCCGATGGGAGCAGGAATCTGAACGAGATGGGCCACGTGCTTGCCTATCATGTGAAAGCAGCCGCTCGATCCAAAAAAAGGGTGAGGACGAAAAATCAGGAACCCGCACCTGCCGCGGTCACGACGCCAGCAATTCCCGTCGGGAAATACTCTCCACGCAGGATCATTGTCATCGGCTCCTCGACTGGCGGAGTGGAGGCCCTGAGGTATGTGCTTCCCCGCCTCCCTGCCGGACTTCCACCCATCGTCGTGGTTCAGCATATCCCGGCGAATTTCTCCAGAATCATGGCGCATCATCTCGATCAGCTCTGTCCCTATGAAGTCAGGGAGGCAGTCGATGGGGATGAACTACGTTCAGGTCTCTGTCTGGTGGCCCCCGGGGATTTTCATGTCACTCTCGTGCCTCATGGAATGGGATATAAGGTGAGGCTCATGCAGTCGCCTCCGGTTCATCATTGCCGTCCTGCGGTCGATATTCTCTTCCGGTCAGCCGCCCAACATGCGGGTTCCCACGCCGTGGCAGCGCTGCTCACTGGCATGGGCGTGGATGGGGCCGCGGGAATGAAAGCACTTCAAACTGCGGGGGCCGAGACTCTGGCCGAGTCTGAGGAGAGCTGCATCGTCTTTGGCATGCCTCAGGCCGCCATCAAGCTGGGTGCGGCGAACCAGATTGTTCCTCTCCCCCAGATGGCCTCATCCATTTTGGCGGCACTCGACAAAAATTCCAAAAAATAGCCCTAAGAATAGCCCTCTCAGTAACCCTTCTCCAACGCTTCATCACATGACGAGTTCCATCATCGTTACAGACGATCTCTCCGTGACATCGGGTCGCGCCCTTCGGGAAGTCTTTTCCAAGCAGCTCAAGCTTCAGATCCTTGAATCGCCAGACGAAGGCTCGCTATCTACTTTCGAGGGAAAGCTTCTGCACTCAGCCGTCTCCATTAATGGTGAGAAGATCTCGGGAACTGTGTTACTTCAACTTCCCGAAGCGCTTGCTCATCAAATCACCGAAATCATGCTGGGATCCGCAGGCGATGCTGAGGAGATTCGTGATGTGACTGGGGAAATCTGCAATATGATTGCCGGCAGGGTGAAAGCCGAACTTCATGCCTCGGGGTATCCCGCAACACTCGGCACCCCGACTGTCTCCGTAGGTCAGCGTATCGCGCTCCAACAACGTGGTGAGGCGCGTCTCTCTTCCACCGATTGGTTGGTCGAAGGACATGATACCGGTACGTTAAATCTCCAAGTCCAAATCCGTATTATCGCATGAAACCCAAGATCCTGAGCGTTGACGATAGCAAGACCATCCGGATGCTTCTGAAGCGTCTCTTCACCCCGTTTGTCTGTGAACTCTTCGAGGCGGGCGATGGACAGGAGGGATTGGAAGTGGCTCTCCGTGAGAAGCCGAATCTGATCATCCTCGATTATAATATGCCGGTGATGGATGGGGTCACCATGCTACGACACATGAGAGAGAATCCCGAATTCAAGAGGACGCCCGTGGTCATGCTGACCGCCGAGGCGAGTCCGGAGATCATCGGGACGGTTGCGCGGTTGGGAGTTAGGGACTATGTCACCAAGCCATTTGATGGTGAACAGCTCCTTGAGAAGGCTGCCCGGGTTATTACTCTGGAGCGTCGTCCAGTGACTCCCGAGGCTTGATCTCCGATCACTTACCCGTCAAATAAGGACACCGTCACCATGAGCGATAACGTTAGCATCACCGCAAACAATGAGGCCTCTGTGAAACCCGAGGAGGTTTCCGAGTCCCTCAAGAGTGCCGAGGTTCTTGTCGTGGACGATAGCCGCATGATGAGGGCTGGGCTCACCCGCTCGCTGAAGCAGTTGGGATTTACGAATATTTCGGAGGCTGTTGATGGAAGGGATGCCCTTGTCAAACTGGAGGAGAAATCCTTCGACCTGATGCTCCTTGATATGGAAATGCCTGAGATGAACGGCATGGAGGTGCTTGCGGCCATGAATCTCAATCCCAAGCTCGGTGGTGTTCCTGTCATCGTGATCTCCGGAAGCGATGAAATCGAAAAGGCGGTGCAATGTATCGAAGCCGGAGCCGAGGATTACCTCACCAAGCCTCCTCACCAGACCCTACTTCGCGCACGCGTCACCACTTCCCTTGAAAAAAAGCGCCTCCGTGATCTCGACAAGCTCCGTTTTGCTCAGCTTCAGGCCGAGAAAGAACTCGTCGAAATCGAGAAGGAGAAGTCGGAGAGACTACTGCTCAACATTCTGCCGGGAGCGATTGCCGGGCGTCTCAAGGGAGGAGAGAAGAATATTGCGAATGGTCACACTACGGTATCGGTCATGTTTGCCGATCTTTGCGGGTTTACCGCTCTCTCCCGCAAGACGAATCCTGCGGATCTCGTCACCATGCTCAATGGAATCTTCACGGCTTTTGACATCATTGTGGAAAAGCATGGAGTCGAGAAAATCAAGACGATCGGTGACTGCTACATGATGGTAGGTGGTTTGCCGACACACCGCGATGACCATGCCCAGGTGGTGGCAGCAGCCGCGCTTGAGATGGTGGAGGCCTTGGACAACCTCAACCGCCAGAATGGTACGGAACTTAAGATGCGCATCGGTATCCACACGGGGCCTGTGGTTGCCGGAGTCATCGGGAAGATCAAGTTCACCTATGACCTCTGGGGAGACACAGTCAATGTGGCCAGCCGAATGGAATCCTCGGGAATGCCTGGAATGGTTCATCTCTCAGAACAAACCGAGCAGGAATTACGCGGACACTTCCTGCTAGAGGAGCGTGGTTTTGTGGAGTGCAAGGGGCTTGGCCAAGTGAAGACCTTTTTCTTGAAGGGACACACAGAGGGGCATTTAGGAGGGACTTCGAACCCCGCCCTTTCTGTCTGATTGTTTCTTCGTACCTCTTCCAGGTTTTCTCTCCACTCAAAACTTCTTCCCATGTCGAGCGATCAACAGAAAAACGCTTCTTCCGGAGTGATCATTCGTTTCTGGGGGGTGAGGGGATCGATCCCGACACCTGGACCGTCGACAGTACGGTATGGAGGCAACACCACGTGTGTGGAGTTCCGTATTAACGGAGAGATTATCGTGATTGATGCCGGTTCTGGCATTCGCTCCCTTGGTGGAGCTCTCCTGAAGGAGTCTGCAGGAAAACCGATCCAACTGACCTTGCTCAACACCCACACTCACTGGGATCACATCCAGGGTTTTCCATTCTTTGCCCCTGCCTTTATCAAGGGAAACCAGATCCGCGTGATCGGTCGGAACTCCCAACCCGATGGACTCAAGGGGGTCTTTGAGAAGCAGATGGATGGCACCCGCTGTTTTCCTGTCCCATTTGCTGTCTTGGGGGCAGAAATCGACTTCCAACATATCGAGAATGAAGCAGACCATCACTTCCAAATCGGCTCTGTGAAGGTTGAGGCATGTCCCACAAGTCATCCCGGGGGGTGTCTAGCTTATGCCTTTGAGACCGATCACGGCAGGGTGGTCTTTCTTTCCGACCATGAGACCGGTGGGGCGGATGAACCGAGAATTCTGGAGTTTATCAAGGATGCCAGATTGCTGATCGCCGACGCCCAATATGATTCCTCGGAAATCACCTCCCGTAGGGGGTGGGGGCATGGAAGTGTGGATGAAGTCGTTGATCTGGCCATCAAGGCCAAGGCTCAGGAACTCTACCTTTTTCATCATGATCCTACCCACGATGACGAGAGGCTTGATGACCTGTTGGCTCATGCCAGAGCCATTGCTAGCGATGCAGGTGCGGAGATGGTTATCAAAAGTGCCGTCGAGGGGATGGATATCCATCTCTAAACACGATTTTTCATCTTCAATCTGTCTCTGTGACGATTTTGTCACAGAGAGGAGTGTGGATTGTTGCTCCTAACCGGCTAGATTCCCAACGATGTTTGCTCAGTCTTTTTCAGACTCTCTTTTTCTGCTCGGAAGTTACAATCAACTTCTCAAGAAGTACCGCAGGGAGTACGCGATTGTTGTTCTGGGAATTGTCACCCAAGTTGCCTTCTTTATCCTCTATCCGCTGGTCTTCAAATACATCTTCGACAAAGTCATTCCCTACAAGGATTTCACACTTTTGGCCGAGGTCGTGATTGAAGTGATCGTCCTGATGGTTATTTGTGCCGGAGGGGCGTATCTGCAGACGAAATACATGGCTAAGGTGGGTGGGCGAGTGCTGGCCGAACTTCGGCTTGGCATGGTCAAAAAATTAGGTTCTCTCCCTTCCGGTTTTTATGCCTCCGTCGATACGATCGATCTGCTGTCTCGTTTCTCCAGTGATATGGATCGCCTTGAGAACTCGATGACCCGCGCGCTTCCCTCGATGGTAGAGACCTTCCTCATCATGCTTGGTTGCTTGATCACGATTGCCACCATCGATTGGCATCTGGCCATTGCTGCGGCCATTCTTCTGCCGATCGGTTTTTTGGGGAATGCGGTGATGGGTCCTAAGGAGGACCAACTGAACAGCCAGAGTCGTCAGTTGAAGAACATGATGCTCTCCTCCGTGGAAGACTTCATTAATTCCTGGTTGCTGATCCGGGCCTTCAACGACAAGAGGCATATCAAGGGGAGATTTGATTCCACCAATAGCTCTTACACCGAGCGGTCCTCCGACTACTCCTACTACATCAATATCTCCCCGGTCTTTTCCGAATACGGGGTCAGCGTTAGCCTCGCCATCATCGTGGTTCTGGGCGCGATCTTTGCGATCAAGGGGCAGTTGACCGTCGGAGCCTTTATCGGATGCTTCGCCCTTCTGCGAAAGGTGGCTGACGGCTCTGCAAAGACCGCCAAGTCCTACTCGGGTTTCATCAATGCCATCAGGCCGTTCCGAAGAATTCAAAAGCTCCTTTCCGAGGAGGCAATGTCCCAGGAGAAACACGATGCAGTAGAGTTGCCGCCCTTGAGTCACGAAATCAAGTTCGAGGAAGTCAGCTTCGGCTATGTTCCTGCGAAGCTGATCCTGGACAAAATAAATCTCTCTATCAAGGCAGGCACCTCCGTGGCCCTGGTTGGATCGAGCGGTTCCGGTAAAAGCACCACAACCAAACTGGCGATGCGAATTCTTGAACCCCAGTCGGGTTCAATAACATTCGATGGGGTAAGACTGACTGACAGCACGATCGATTCTTTACGTCGTCAGTGCAGTGCCGTTCTTCAGGAGAGTCATCTTTTTCGGGGAACAATTGCCGAGAATATCAGATTTGGAAAACACAATGCCTCCATGGAGGAAGTGATCGAAGCTGCAAAGAAAGCTCAAATTCACGAACTTGTTCAGCAACTCCCCGAAGGCTACGAAACGATCGTGGATGAGCGGGGAAGCTCATTGTCAGGTGGTCAGAGGCAGCGCATCGCCATTGCCCGTGCCTTCATTCAGAACCCTTCCATTCTCTTCCTTGACGAGCCGACATCCATGCTGGATCCAATCACGGAGTCTTCGGTGAACGAGGCCTTTATGGAACTCTCCAAGGGGCGCACCGTCATCATGGTGACCCATCGTCTCGCCTCCGCTCGTCATTTTGATAAGATTATCGTGATCGACCAAGGGAAGGTTGCTGAAGAAGGGAGTCATGAAGAACTCATGGCACTTGGAGGGAAATATCGTGCTCTTTGGGACAAGCAGCACGGGTTCAGCATCAGTCCCGAGGGGTACATCAAGGTGACTCCGGAACGCCTCCGCTCCATACCGATCTTCTCGTCGCTTGATCAAACGGCACTGGAAGGTCTTGCGCGCGAGTTCTCGACAGAGACTTTTGAACCGGGAGTGACCGTGATTCAAGAGGGAGCCAAGGGAGACAAGTTCTACATTGCGGTCCGAGGCAGTCTTCAGGTCCTGAAAAAAGGCCCGGATGGCGTGGATAAGCCAATCGTTGTCCTAAGTGATGGAGATCATTTCGGTGAAATCGCCCTCCTCAAGTCGGTCCCACGTACCGCCTCTCTCAAGACCCTGGCACACACCAGTTGCCTGAGTCTAAGCCACGAGCGCTTCAGCAGACTTGTGGAGTCTCAGCCCGCACTCCTGAAGGCACTTGAAGAAAGTATGGCTGCAAGGAAGTAGAGAAGTTGTATCTCTTAAACATTCCGGTAGTTATTTAGGGAATCATCCATGACTCCTGCATCCATTCTCGTAGTCGACGATAGTGCGACCATGAGGCGAGTTCTGATCCAGTCGCTTGAAAAGATCGGCTTTCCGACAATTATTCCGGCCTCAAGCGGAGAGGAGGCTTTGGAAATTCTCTCCAAGAATCCTATCGACCTTGTTGTTCTCGATATCGAGATGCCTGGAATGAATGGACTTGCAGTCCTATGGATGATGAAGCGGGATCCTCTCTTGAAAGAAATCCCGGTGATTGTCATTTCCGGAGCCGAGGAGCTGGATACCGCGGCAACCTGCATCGAGGCGGGGGCGGAAGACTACCTTCATAAGCCCTACAATCCCACGATCCTGAGGGCTCGGGTCGAATCCTCACTGGAGAAGAAGCGCCTGCGTGATCTTGATAGGCTCAGGGTACTCGAAATTCAGCGTGAAAAAGACCTTCTTGAGAAAACACAAAAGCGTCTTGCGAAGGAACTCGAAGATGCCGCCCAGTATGTTCGCAGCATTCTGCCCAATCCTGTATCAACTCTCTCTCACACCATTGACTGGCACTACGAGCCAACCGGAGAACTAGCAGGGGATTCTTTTGGTTATCACCACATTGATGACGACCATCTTGCTATCTACCTTCTTGATGTCTGTGGTCACGGTGTGGGTGCTGCGCTTCTATCCGTCAGCGCCATCAATGCCATCAGAACCTCTGGAATCAATGGTGTTGATTTCCTTGAGCCCTCGGCAGTTCTGGAGGGTTTGAACGAGGCGTTTCCGATGGATCGCAACAACGACATGTATTTCACCATTTGGTATGGCGTTTATCATGTTCCCACCCGCACTCTTCGCCATGCGAGTGCCGGCCATCCTCCAGCATTGCTTCTACATCCCGAAGGCGGGATTCAGGAAGTAAACGAACCGGGAATGATCACTGGTCTCATGCCGGGAACGAGATACAAGTCATCGTCTTTGGAGATTCCCTCCGGTAGCAAACTCCTCGTGATCTGTGATGGTACCTATGAAGTGAAAAAAGACGATGATGCATGGTTAGAGTTTTCGGAATTTAAGGAGTTCATGGAAAAGCACGGGCGAAAGGAGGATGCCTTTCAGCAGCTCTTGGGGTGGGTTCGCTCCATGAACGGTCCCGGTCCACTGTCCGATGATTTCTCAATCATCAGGATTCACTTTATCTGAAGACTTCCTAGCTCTGGGGATTGCTGGTGCTTGGGTGGTATGGCTTCAGGCAATGGTGACTTAGGGGGTGTGGCTTTTGGTAGCAGGGCTTTCATTCGGATGTCGCGTTCAGAGAATCCCATCTCCACAAAGACTGGTCCCTCGGGCATGACCCAGCTATTCTTGATGGGATGCCAGTACATGAGCGAGGTATCGGGGAGGGGAATGGCGACTACTTTGGATTCTCCTGGATTCAACTCGACCCGTTGAAAACCCTTCAGCTCCCGGAGAGGTCTTGGAGTCGATTCCCTTGGTAGGCTGATGTAGAGCTGAATGACGCTGGCTCCGGATCGGGTGCCTTTATTTGTCATATTCACGGAGATGCTGTGACCCTCTGCGGTGGGATTCACGGAGAGAGAAGAGAGAGAAAAACTCGTGTAACTCAGTCCAAAGCCGAAGGGGAAGAGCGGTTCATGCCCTTCTCGGTCATACCCTCGGTATCCGTAAAAGATTCCCTCTTTGTAGTTCACGATGGGCCAGTCTTTGCCCGCTTGAAATCTCCCCGGATACTCCCCGAAGGAAGGGTTTTCCTCGATCGATCGGTCAAAGGTACAGGGAAGATGTCCGGAGGGGTTGGCATCGCCGAAGAGGATCGATGCGAGAGCTGTCCCGGCACTCTGACCGAGGTACCAGGTCTGGAGGACGGCAGGAACCTTGTCGATCCACTCCTTCATATCGACAGCACCACCTCCGCTCAGAACGACGATGGTTCGTGGATTGGCCTTGGCAACCTGCTCGATGAGTTGCTGCTGTGCAACCGGAAGGGCAAAACCACGATCGTAGCCCTCTCCCTCGACTTCGGGATTGAGTCCCACGCAGACGATGGCTGCATCCGCGATCTTTGCTGGATAGAGTCCCGTGGCCTCCTTGGGAATCATCCTGATCCCGACTAAGACACGACCGCTCCCGCGGCCAACCTCGCTGGCAGTGACCCGAAGCGGAACAGAGACTCCTTTTTCCAGAGTCATCACGTAGCTCTCGGGATTCCCAATCTCACGGTCGCCGAGACGTATCTCGGGATGACCGATCGCGAGGAGTTCATAGTTGCCCGAGCTAGGCACCTCGATCTCGGCATCCCATGTCACGCGGGCTTCCTGATCTTTGGGGACACCCTCTGGCGGAGAGCGATGCGTCCACGAGATCTCGATCCTTTTCCCCTTGCTCATGGTGACCTTGGTGAAATTTGCTTCGGTGACACAGGTCATCCTTCGCACATTCACAATGCGGGGAGGTTCCGGGATTTCCTTTCCCAACTCAAAGAAGTTGGAGAGAGAAAAAGGGGTGCTCAGAGGCATCGGTGCGTAAAAGACCGATGTCCCCTTGGGAAGAGCCTCTCTTATCCCTTGAAGAAAACTCACCTTACGGAAGGGCTCGACCCCACCGCTCCCTCCACCGACGGCGGGTGTATCCTGCGCATTCGGTCCGTAGACGACGACATGCCTGAGGGATTTACGATCCAGGGGAAGCAGTGTCGGGGAATTCTTCAGCAGGACGATCGACTTGGTGGCCACATCGAGTGCCAAGGCGGAGTTCTCTTTGGAATCGAGCGGAAGGTCTTTACGTTCTTGCTTCTCATCAAGGAAGCCCATGGAGACGGCCATCCTGAGGAGTCTCCTGACGGCCTGATCAATCTGCTCCTTGGAGAGTTGCTTCTCATCCAATGCCTTAAGAACACTCTCCTTCGTGACGTGATAGCCCATTGGCATTTCCAGATCGAGGCCCTTGCTAACTGAATCCGCCGACTGGGTAGCCCACCAATCCGACATGACAATGCCGGGAAAGGCCCATTCTTGTTTTAGGATTCCATTCTGAAGACGGTCGTTGCCTGTGCTGGGGAAGCCATTAAGCTTGTTATAAGCGGACATGACGGCCCAGACACCTCCTTCCCGAACAGCCTTCTGAAAGGGTTGGAGATAGATCTCCCGAAGGGTCTGTTCGTCCATCAGCGACTCGATTTCCATGCGACGCCACTCCTCGTCGTTGCCCACAAAGTGTTTCACCGTGGCGACGACTCCCTGGGCCTGAATTCCACGGATCCACTGAGAAGCCATCTCCCCGGTGAGGTAGGGATCCTCTCCATAATACTCGAAGTTACGGCCGTTCAGCGGAGTGCGGGCGATATTCACTCCCGGGCCTAGTTGGATGTGGATGCCTCGTGCTCTGGCTTCTCGTCCGATTGCCGCGCCATACTCGTAGGCTAGTTTCGGATCCCAGGTTGCAGCTAGAGCGATACCGCTGGGGAACGAGCAGGCAGGCCCATGGGCCCGGATCCCCTGCGGACCATCTGCCATAACCAGTTTGGGGATTCCAAGTCTCGGAACGGACTCCGTTGACATCCCATCAAAGCCATCACCTGAGAGTAGGCTGATCTTCTCATCCTGCGTCAGCTTGGAGAGGAGTTGATCGACTCTTCTCTCGACGACCTCACCGGGGTACTTTGATGGAGCGGCGGAAGGGGGCGTTTCGGCTACAAGCCCCGAGGAGATCAGGAGCAGGATGAAAAACGCTCCGCGACGACTCATGCCGGCAAAGCTTCGGTGCCGGAAGTCAGCGGGTTGATTGGGTGAGGCGTATCATCGAAAGCCTTTACCTGATCCAGGATGACACCAGCCATCATCGGGTCGGTTCCGATAGCGCTGCCGTAATAGAGTTCCTTTCCATGCAAGTGATGGGGGTTGGATTTGAAGACTTCGGACTGACTTGCCGCTGGACCCACCTCCTCGCGGATTCCAAGCAAAACGGGAATGTCCTGATAGCTGTGCAGTCCATCGCTAATGAAGAACGGGATGACCACCACGTGTTTTTGTGTCGTCATCGTGGCCCAATCACTGATCAAGGGAGCCTCCTCCATGTAGGTCGGTAGCACCTCGGCATAGAGCCCCATCTGGGAGAGAAGATGACCCTGGGTCTTGGCGGCCTTGGCGGAGTTGTCGTTGAGATTCGTTCCGTGACCCACGATGAGGAGACTTGTTTGCCCTGTCGGGATTCCAGGTGCTGTTTCCTTGGCAC
The DNA here is from genome assembly GCA_903868795.1 of uncultured Spartobacteria bacterium. GTDB lineage: Bacteria > Verrucomicrobiota > Verrucomicrobiia > Chthoniobacterales > UBA6821 > UBA6821. The sequence continues at coordinate 28,636 of CAIPWR010000068.1, forward strand.
GCTTCAGGAGAACCTCGGTCATGGAGGGGTGATTGCCGACAGGTTCGCAGTAGCGGATCGTCATGCCATTGCGGCGGGTGATCGGTCCATCCAGTTCAAGTTCCCTAGGGATCACGGTCTGGGTGAAGTACCCCTCGCTGATAAAATTCGGGACGATGTAGACGTCGTGTGAGGAGACCGAGTGAAGGATTTCCCGCATGGAAGGTTCCTCTTTCCAGAAACAGCAGAGGACCTGATCAAAGATTCCCTGATCACGGATGGCGTCGGCGAGACGCTGGTTTGGCTCGCTGGAGTCGGGATTCGTCGTTGATCCATGACCGACGATCACAAGTGCTGTGTTGGGATATTTCTCCATGTGACGGAGGATTGCTTTGAAAGCGTATTATCGCAAGGCGATCCTCATCCATTCATCTATTGCTTCAGCTTGAAATCTCGTAGATTTTTTCCTGTAACTTGGAGGGTCCAGGCAAAGTCGCATGGTTGTTCGGCAGGAAGCCTGACGGAGAGTCCCCCGGCGGTTTGGGTGAATGTCAGCTCACCTGGATGTCCATAGAGCTCGACCTTCTCGATCACCGCCTTGGAATCGGGATGTGAGGCGAGCGACTTGATGAGAGCCATGTTGCCGGTTGGCCAGGCCATCAGGAAGACGGAGACCTCTGTATCACCCCGCGCGGCAAAGCGGTAATCGCCAGGTATGTAAATATCGCCCTTGGATTTCTTGTCAGGTAATTGCACGGGGCCTGGCCCCTCGACCGCGATGAGCCAAGGACGCGTCCCGTAGAGTGCCTTACCATTGACCTTCATCCAAGCTGCCATCTCATAAAGGAACGCGATCTCCTTTCCATCAAGAGAGCCATCGGCCTTCTGCGGTATGTTAAGCAAGAGATTTCCATTCTTGCTGACGATGTCGATGAGTTTGTGAACGATCTGGTCAGTCGAGGCATATCCACCACCATTTGTGTAGAACCAGGGGCCGAGTGAATCATCGCACTGCCAAGGCTCGGGACGAATTTTCCTCTCTTTGCTCCGTTCGTTATCCTGAAGAGTCGCTCCCAGGATGACGATACCATCGCTGTTGTACTTTACGATTCCCTTGATACCGTCGCGGTTTCCTTTGGTTGCCATCACGGCTTCATTAGTGCCGCCGTGCCACTCGGCACTGCGATTGTAGAGGTGGGCAACGACCTCCATACCGGTCTTCCCTTGATCCTCCCCTGAGAAAGGAATCGCTCCGTCGAAGTACATGTGATCGGGGTGATACTTATCAATGAGTTCGAGCGTACGAACGAGCCACTCATGTCTCCAGCTGACGGGAGCGTGGAACCAGCAGGCGGTAGTGTCAATCCAGAGTTTGATGTTCTTTCGCCGTGTGGATGGATCGAAAAGGAGTGCCTTTTCCTCCTCGGTCATATCGCTGGTGAGAGGATGGTAGAAATCCTGATAGCGGATATCATTGCCGTCGTAGGGAACTCCCGCAAGGGGTCCTTTTGTATCGGCACTGTGACAGATTTGCATCCAGTTATAGGAACGCATGTTGTGCTCGGTGAGACCGAAACGGAGACCTTTCTTGAGTGCTGCATCGCGCCAGAGTCCGACGATGTCCTTATGTGGGCCGTAGTTGACCGAGTTCCAGGCGAAGTATTTATCGTCCCAATTTTCGAAGTTGTCATGATGCACTGCCTGAGCGATGAAGTATTTGGCTCCAGCTTCCTTGAAGAGCGCCATCAGATTATCTGGATCGAATTTCTCCGCTTTCCAGAGTTGAACGATATCTTTGTAACCCCAGACTGAGGGGTGGCCCCAAGTCTTGAGATGATAGTTATAAGCCCCGCTTCCCTGCATATACATCTCCTGGGCACTCCAGTCGCCATGCATCACAGACTGCGGGCCCCAGTGAGCCCAGATGCCAAATTTCGCATCGCGGAACCAATCAGGGGTCTTGTATTCACGAAGAGATTCTGGAGTAGCCTTGAAGGGGCCAGGAGCAATCGTTACCTCAGTTGGGATCGAGAGTGCAGGATGGGCTGGTGGTGGGATTGGAGGAGGCGTGGAGTCTGGAGTGGCTAGTGGTGTCGCAGAAGGAACAGGAGATGCCGTCGGTGTTTCTGCCTGGAGTGAGGCAAGATTCAGACTCAGAAGGAGCAGCGAGATTCTATGAACGCGGAGATGTTTGAGAAGGGGGGGTGTCATGGCAAAAATTAACCCAGATTTTGCATTAGGAGGAGCAGAAATGGATAAAAGGTGGGGGCGCGGGAGTCAGCTCTTGAGAAGAGACCGTCGAGCCAGGGGCGTTTTTTTGGAGCGAGAGCGATTTTGAGTGTGCGTTTTCTGGCGTGGGTTGAGATCCAAGCACCTAAGGAAGCGCTGATCAGAGCGGTTTTTCAAAAGGTTGGCTGATTTTTTGGTTATCCCTCGGCGGGGAAGAGTCAGGGAGTTGGCATTTTTTGGCCCAGAGACACCCGATGACGGTATCCATTCCCTACCAAGAGGGGTATTTTCGCATCGATCTATGCCATTTGGGCCCTACGGAGCATCCGTCCTGCCATGACCAGATTAGCTAGGGCAAAGAGGCTGTGAAGTTGGGCGAGATTTTTCCTCAGCCCCCGGTATCGAACCTTCCGGTATCCGAAGAGGTTTTTGATGATGTGGAAGGGATGCTCCACCTTGGCTCTTACCTGAGCCCTCCGGCGCTCCCATTCCCTTAACAGATCCTTCTTCAACCCCTCAGCCATTGCCTTCAGGCGTCCCTTCTTCTGGGTCACCATCCACTCGATCCCGCTCCCTTCAAACTCCTCCCTCTTCTCAACTCCGGTGTATCCCGCTGTGCACCAATCCCGACTCCGCGTCCGCCCCAATGTGGGCCTTCATCCCGAAGTACCACTGCTTGCCCTTGCGGGTCTGATGCATCTGCGGATCCCTCCGGCCCTCAGAGTTCTTGGTTGAGGAGGGGGCATTGATGATGGTGGCATCCACGATGGTTCCCTCCTTCATCATCAGCTTCTTGGCCTTCAGGTGTTCCCCGATTTGCTCAAAGATCGCTCTGGTCAGGTCGTTCTCCTCCAAAAGATGCCGGAACTTCAGCAGCGTCGTCGCATCAGGCACGCTCTCCCCTCCCAGATCCACTCCGATGAAGTTCCTCATGGCCTGACTGTCGTAGATCGCGTCTTCAAGGGCTTCGTCCGCCAGTCCGTACCACTGCGACAGGAAGTAGATCCTCAGCATCCTCTCAATCCCGATCGGCGGTCTTCTCTTCTCTCCCTTGGGATAACACGGCTCGATCAACCCAATGAGCCTACCCCAGGGAACCACCTTTTCTTTATCCCGCTTAGCAACACTACGCAGGGCCTCTCGATTAAATCAGCGCTTCCCTAACAACCCATGGAATAACCAAAAGGCGCCTAGCGGTGGTGGGACTTGAAACGACACACCTTTCGGTACTAGACCCTAAATCTAGCGCCTCTGCCAGTTTTACCATTCGAGCTGAAATCGAGCCGTGTAATTTACTGCGGCGAAGGATTCCCGCAATTGTAAAAAATCTTTAATCTCTTATTTTTGAGGAGAGGGGAGAGGTGTTGGCGTTGGTGAAGAGAGAGGGAATGCATCTGTGCGGAATGGAGTCACAGGGAGCCCTTCTTTTGAAAAGAGGTTGCACTCGGGGGCGTTTTCCCAAGCATAGCGGACGGCGACTGGCACAGGCACTTTATCACTCCAGACTTCGACGGTATTTGTGCCGAGAACTTTTGCTTCAGCTGGCTGCCACTCACGATCTTCTCCAGAGATAGCAAAACCGAGAACCTTTGCTGAATCGTAGGGGTAGAGGGAGCTATCAAAGCAATCGAACTGGAGAGTCGCCTTGTTGCCAGTGATTGTGATGCTTTTGAACATGGGGCTTTGATAAGGAATTTTGATCCCATACTCCTTGGCAAGTGCGACACGGGCGATGCGGGCAGCCACATCGGCTTTGCGATGCGGATGGATATTGGAGGCTTCGCCTTGGTCGATGGTGACTGCCTGGCCTGTGTTTGGTAATGCAAGTGACTTTGTCTGAGCCTCGCGGATTTCGGCCCATCCTCCTTGGAAAGGAGTCGTGCGTGAACCATCATTGAACTTGGGAAGTTGTAGCCAGTAGAAAGGGAAATTTCCCTGACCCCACTCGGCACGCCATTGCGTAATCATCAAGTTAAAGAGAGGGGCATAATCCCAAGGACAACCACGGTCGGACTCACCCTGATACCAGAGGACTCCTTTGATACCATATCCAATGAGGGGGTGGAGCTGGCTGGCAAAGGCATTGCCGGGTCGCTTCTGACTTTGCAGCCAATGGATCGTGGGGATATTGGGTTGAGGAGGCATTGGCTTGTGATCCATTTTGGCTTTGTCACAGGCGGCTTTCCAATCGGCAAGAGTCTTATCGTCGGCTGCCTTGCCATTGTCAGGAAGGAGTGTCGCCTCCTTCCGAGCGGCATCGGACAATCTCAATTGGAAACGAGGATCGTGATCGAGTACGGAACGACGAATCCATGCCGTGATCTCCGAGCCACCCCACGCATTGTTGATCATTCCCACGGGAACCTGGAGTGTCTGTTGGATGTATCGGCCAAAGAGGAACCCAACCGCACTGAATTTTCCAGCGGTCTCGGGAGTTGCAGCGACCCATTTTCCAGGAAAATCGGTCTGCATTTCCTGGGTTCCTCGGTCTGCTGGAATGCTGATAAATCGAAGAGAATCGTCATGGGTAGTGAGAGCATCTAAATCACCGTTCCAAGAATTTTTGAGTCCAAAGGCCATGTTGGATTGCCCTGAGCAGAGCCAAACTTCCCCAACGAGAACATCCTGAACTTCAATCTTTGTCGAACCGGTGATTGTCAGTTTTTGCGGTGTTGCATTGGCTAGTAGAGGATCGAGCTTCACTATCCACTTGCCATCTACACCTGCCACGGTTGTCTTAGTTTGTCCTGCAAACCCTACAGTGACTTTGGTGCCTGGAATGTCCCATCCCCAGATCGGATCGGCCTGTTTCTGCTGAAGCACCATGTGATCGCCGATGATGCTTGGAAGTTTGAGCGAGGGAGTGGTCTCGACAGTGTATGCTGAACCAAGGGCTGTCAGTAGTAAGGAGGCGAGGAGGATGAAGGAACTTTTTTTCATGGAGGGAGAGACGGGAGTAATATCAACAGGTTTACAGCTTTACTGAAAATCAGGGGTCGTGGCAAGATGCCAGGATTTCCCGACATCGCCAGAGGCAAGAATCGTAAAATCGGTGTCTGATCCATGCGTGTCGGGCCAAATGATGGAACAGAAATCATCCTGTTCTTTACTATGAGCCTGCACGTTGTATTCGCTGTCGCAATAGCCCACGAAAAAACGATTGCTCTCAGGATTGTAACTGACTCGATGATGCCAGACTCGGTACCCATTGCACCCAGGCACCACCAGAGGTTGCTCTTGATTCCATACTTCCGTTCCCGCAGGTTTTGAGAGAACTGCGAGGCGGTGATTGTAGTAATCGGTGTCGGAGCGAACGATGCAAAGAAGATTATCGTTCAGGTCACAATTCAACGAAGGATAGCTGCACCTTGTTAAGTCATTAGATGTTGGTGATTTCTTAATATAGAAGGGAGTGCTCCAATGAGTGATGTCACTTGGTGTGATTGTATGCGTGTAAGACAGAGGCTCGCAATGACCAGAAATCACGACATGGAGATTGCCTTTGCTATCAATCGTCATGGCTGACCAATTGTGTGGATCCATACGCGATCCGCCGTAGCCTATGAAAACAGGGGAACTGAGTTTCAGTGTTTTTCGATTATAGGAGATCACATAGGTAGGCATACCTCCATTGGCCCGCATCGTTTCGGTGGCGCTTCCCTGACCACCTTTGCTCGTCACAAAAGTCATCGTATTGGCAGGATGATTTGATGGGACAGGAGGCTGCTCAGCCCTCCACTTAGCATCCCCTACCAGCGTCCAGGGAATCGGCCCAGGCAGATTAGGGAGGTAGGCATAGACCACATAGATCATGTCACCTTTTGAAATGACAAAGTTTCCACCGCCGGAATGAACGCTTCCAGTGAATGAGAAGTCAGAAAACTTCACCGGCTTTGGAATGACCAGCGATCCGTCCTTCTGCTTTTCAGGAATAAAGAGATTTCCCTCTCGTACGATGACAGGAGGATGATCGAGCGCGTCCTGGTTAAAGGAATCGACATTCTCAAAATCACACTGCGTGGGCAGTTTGTAGAGACTCCACGGTTTACCGAGAGATGTTGCATACAGAAGCAGTGTGGATCGAAAACGCGCATCCTCTTTTCCTGGGCTGATACGCTGCGTGACATTCACCAGCAGATAGACGGCCCCACTCCGATCAAATCGGACTTTGGGTTCACATCGGCCCGAGCCAAATCCGATTCCCTTCCATTTTTGCTGGAGGGCATAATCTCGCAGTACGGAGGAAAAATCGGTTTCCTGCCAGACACCTTTGTTATCCAGCGAATCAAGGGAGTAGTTATTGCGAAGATAAACTTTGCCTTGTGGATCAAAGCTGACGGCCCCTGGGTGGTATCGCGGGTGATAGCCATAGAGTGCTCGCGCACCAGAAAAGTAGGGCTGGTGGATCAGAGGTGCGCCCGATATCAAATTCCGTGAGACCTCTGGACCATCATGATTCATCTTGGCAAAGGAGCCGTACTCTCCACCTCCGATAAACAAGAGATCGTTGTTGGCTAAAGATGATGCAACTTTGATCTGTTCTTTATCGGACAAGATATTTGGAAGTAAAACAATCCTGTTGATGAATAGTACGGTTCTGGGATCGGGAGAACGATTCATGCATTTGCTGAAGAAATAGAGTCCTTGGATATTATTCCATCCTGCGGGTTCGCCGATTTTTTCAAACTCTGAGAAGGGGAAAGTGAATGCTTTCCATCCCGTCCAATTCACAGTGAACTCTTTGCTCCAGTAGCTCGGCGAGGGAGAGTTTTTCTGCCCCTGAATCAATGCGGGTGTCGCCGTTGTGGCCGTTTGGACTCCCAGCGTGATGATGTCGCCTGTGGCTTTTTCGGAATAGAGCGAGAGCCGAATCGCTCTAAAATTTTTCCAATCGCTAGGGACTGCGGGACTTTCGACGGTAGGATAGCGTGGTAGGTCGTGCCATTCGAGGGAAGCTGTGCCATTCAGGAGATGATTGGTAGAGATTTTTACTCCTTCGTAGAGATCTGATAGAGTGAGATGAGGGGTTGTCCAGCCAGGGCCGATGGTTCCTTTGGCATAGAGATCGAATTCCTTTTTCTTGCTGTCGAGAAAAGCAAAAGGTGCCGTCACCCAGATACCTGGAATCGTTGTGTCAATAAGGAGAGGACTTACTGAGGTTAGCTGGGCGGTCGGGTTCGTTACCAAAGAATCCACGCCCCATCCGTAAGGCATTGCCAAAGTTGCCAACAGGAATGCACTGGCAAGTGCCGTAGCCCTATTCATTAGGTTTTTTTCTGATCCTATCAGCTCTTGGGAACAATCCTGATTGCCATGCCTCCATTGGCAGGAATATCGGCTTGGATCATCGAATGACTATCTACGGTTTTCTCTATGATTTTGACTGCGTGCTCTGTGGGGAGTTTTGATGGATCGGCAGCATCTACCGGATCATCTTCAAAAATCTTTGCGGAATAATTCTTCCCCTTGGGGAGAAAATCGAGAGCGATCTCAAATTTGCGATTCTCTGGTGCAATCGCCCCTAAAAACCAATCTTCTCCTTTGCGACGGGCCACGACGACTCGTTTCCCAATCTCGCCCTGGAGCACGCGGGTTTCGTTCCAAGTTGAGGGGAGATGATCCCAATAATCGAGAGCCGCTTCGTCCAAAATGCTCTTCGGAGAGCCGTACCAATACATGCACGACCAAGGATTGAAAAAAATGGTGGAGATCGCGAGTTGATGGGCCTTCGTATTTTTCAGCCGCTTTTCATTCCAGCAATAGGTGTGATCGGCTGGCCCCGTCAGGAAGCGACTGAACGGAAGCGTGGCATTATGCGTCGCTGTTGGCATGGTCTCATCGCCACCAATTCCTTCAACCTCCATCAAATTGGGGTAAGTGCGTTCATAGCCACAGTTACGGAATTCATCATGCATATCAACCATCAGGTGATGAGCCGCTGCCTTACGGATCGCCTCGTGATCGAAGGCTTGCCAATACTGGCTGCCGACAGAGACAAAGCCATACTTCACCCCCTTGACTCCCCACTTTTCATAGAGGGGAAGAATCTGATCAAGTTGCTTGTCCATGTGCATGTGGTTCACATAGAGAATCACGCCGATTCCATTGGTATTGCCATAGTCAATGACCTCCTGAAGATTGAGTGATTTCTGAAGATGTGGAGCAACTGCGCTGGCATCAGAATGAGGATCGACTTCAGGGCCATACCATCCGGCATCGTAGAGGAGATATTTCATTCCATGCTTCACTGCAAAATCGACACAGGCCTTCCCTCCCTCCGTCGTGAAGGAAGTTTCACGCATGACATTTCCTGGCTTGATCCAAGAAGTATCGGCTAGGGCGCATGGTTCATTGAGATTGAGAATGAGGTAATTGTGTTCGAGTAGTTTGCTTGGTGATTCCGCCACCATCACGACGCGCCAGGGTGTGCTGAATGGAACGCGTCCCATGACCTCGCCATCGAGAGCCACGCCATCGCGATTCCGCTCGGCATCGAGGAATGCCTCAAGGGTGTTTGGAGAGGTTTTGGAGAGGCGGAATTTCGTGCGTGCGTAGTTGGCGGTATAAGCCTCGGTGAGAGATGTATAGAGATGGTCGTCGATCTGAACCGTCAATGGTCGCTCGGCTCCGGGTGAGATCTTGCTCAAAGAAATCTTGCTGTGAGTGTAATCTCCTTGCGCACTATTGATCGCCCAGGCGGGATAATCCCCAGCAAAAGCGAACTGAGTCGTCTCCATCAAGATGTCCACCACAGGGAGATTGTTCTCCTCCGGCAAGGTGTAGCGGAAAGCCACTCCCTCATCGTAGGCTCGGAAGGTGATGTTCATTTGGCTAGCACTCCAGGTGGGGCCAGCAAGCTGCATCTCCACAGTCATCTCATTATAGTGATCGCGAATCTCAGAACGCTCTCCGTTCACCGGCTTCCAGGAGGTATCGACGCTCTTTGTCTTCTGATCCAGAAAACGGAAGTTATGAGTCATGCATCTGTCCCTCTGTTCTAGCCCTAAGCGGGATTCGACAATCACAGGCTTGCCTTCATACGACACGCGATAGACGGGACAGCCATCATCTTTTCCAATCGGCTTCAAATCGAAATCGACGACAAGTTTCCCGTTAGGGGATTTCAGTTGGAGCGAAACCGGAGAAGGCGTTGGCGTTGGTGTCGGGGAGGGGTTGGAAGCCGGAGCCCCGGATAGTAGAAAGCAAGGCATCAAAAAAAATCCAAAAACAGAAAAGAAAAAATATAGAGGGCGGAGGCGGATCGATGTATTCATGGGGAGTTTACTTGTGACTGGACTATTAGCATAAATCCAGATTTTGCATTAGGAGGAGCAGAAATGGGTAAAAGGAGGGGCGAGGGAGTCAGCTCTTGAGAAGAGACCGTCGAGCCAGGGGCGTTTTTTTGGAGCGAGAGCGATTTTGAGTGTGCGTTTTCTGGCGTGATTGGTAATCCAAGCTCCTAATGCAAAGAATTTG
>CAIPWR010000069.1 GCA_903868795.1 uncultured Spartobacteria bacterium
AGGTTGCGAAGATCCCTGACCTTCCTAAGAAAGGCCTCGTAGCACTCGGGATAGTCCTCAAGCACCGGCAATCCGAAATGCTTCCGCATGCGGCTGATCCAGAGCGCAGGCCTGCCTAGTCTCTCGGAAAGTTCGGAGTGGGTCATTGAGAAAGGCTGTTAGGCTGAAGGCTTTTAGACTGTTAGCAAAACGACATGGGAAGGCGTTGGAAGGTTACAAGGTAAGAACCAGATCGCTGAGATCGGAATCCTATCAGCGGGGTTGAAGGATTTAAGGACGCATGGGGGGCGCTCTTGGGGTGTCTGCACTGGATGATTGCCATAGGGGCTACTTGTTACGTTCCTTCCAGGCTCCCACGATGCACGCACATAGAAAGAGCAGGGGCAATCCGATGCCCAGAGATGCGAACGAGAATTTCAGAAGAGATTCAATCATAGTACGAATACAGAGTTATTGTTTTTGGCTAAGGGTGAGTCATTGAGGGAAGAGCTGGAAGCGCAGTTAAAAAGTGAAACGTTGGAAGGTTACAAGGTAAGAACCAGATCGCTGAGATCGGAATCCTATCAGCGGGGACAGACACCAAGTGTCCTAGGCCAAAAAAGAAAAGCTAAAGGATAAAAGCTGAAGGCGAAAACGGCCCAAAGGGTTAGAAGAACGGGTAAGATTGAATCGACACCAGGCTTTTAGTCCGATGCCGCATATGCGGGAACACTTCAGAGGCCATCATGGGATTTAATCAACACTACCCTTGGGTGACTGTTTGGGAAATTGACTTTTGAGTACAAACGGCGCACATTGCACTCAATGGATTTGGAATATGATCCAGCCAAAGAGAAGGCCAACCTGCGCAAGCATGGTGTGGATTTTTCCACGGTCCCCGAGGTCTTCGCCGATCCATCCCGAATCATTATTCCGAACGCCACTCACAGCACTGATGACGAAAAAAGATTCTATGCCATCGGCAATGACGGCAGGGGCATCCTGACTGTCCGCTTCACGATGCGTGGTAAATCCATCCGGGTCATTGGCGCCGGATACTGGCGCAAACAGGCAGCTCTCTATGAAAAAAACAAAATCCAGAATCAGCTATAAGGACGAACCCAAGGAGGCGGGTTGGGAGTTCGACGCCAGCACTCCGATTCTCGGTAAGAAGGCCTCTTCGGCGCTTGGCATCCCCTCTCCCACCGAGGCCCGCGCCGATCTCAAACGGAAGCAGGCCAAGGAGGCCCGTATCAATGTCCGTCTCTCGGCAAAAACCCTGGAGGGCCTCAAGCGTCAGGCGGAGGAAGCCGGGATGCCCTATCAGACACTGGCGGCGTCCGCATTGCATATGCTGGCCACGGGGAAACTCCGCCTCGCCATGGTCACCGGAGAATAATGGGGAGAGTAAGGGTCATTGAGGGAGGCTGTTAGGCTGAAGGCTTTTATACTGTTAGCCAAGTGACATGGGGAAGCGTTGGAAGGTTGCAAGGTGGGGCTGAAATACCCTGTTCACCTTGATTTCAGTGTCATCCAATCGTAGTGTCGGCACATGAGCATTCAGGAAATCGAGAACGCTGTGGCGAAGCTCTCGCCCGAGGAGCTTTCCGTCTTCTCTGGATGGTTTGAGGAGTTCGTCGCGGACCAGTGGGACCGTCAGATCGAGCGTGATGCAGCGGCCGGTCGCCTGAATGAAGTGCTGGAACAGGCCAAACAACACCGCGAAGCGGGTCGCTGTATCCAGCTTTGAATCACTACGCCGACCCGGACTTCTGGGAGGGCATTGGCAGCTTTTTAGGATTTTAGGCTGAAGACTATTAGGTTTGCAGAGGTGTACGTGCACTGGCCACGGATCACCCAGATGGTCTGCAATGGTTCTGGATCGGTCACCACGCCGACTACGACCGCCTGATCTCCGGGAAATAGAGAGTACGGGGGGTAGTCGTTCTGAGGGTTCGGAGTGGGCCATTTAGGAGG
>CAIPWR010000070.1 GCA_903868795.1 uncultured Spartobacteria bacterium
CGCAGCAGGCATGGCAGCAGATTTTGACTCCACTGGAGACACTCATCGCTCCCAAGCCTGCGCCAACACCTGTCCCGACCCCGACACCCACACCCACGTCTGCGCCGAGTGCAACTCCCACGCCTGCACCGACCCCGACACCGACACCGGCTGCAACGCCAACTCCGCTTCCAACGCCCGTCCCTACACCGACACCACTGCCAGATCCGATAGCCTGGCTGAAGGAACATAAAGAGAGCTGGCCCAAGGAAGTGCTGACCACAGGAGAGGTGGAATTTCCCCTGCTCTATGATGGCAAGGTTGTTGGATCGGTGAAACGCCCTGCAAAAGAGCTCGTCAAGCTGCTCGATGTGGCAACCGATCACATCAGTGCTGGCTATAATGGAGCGAGTACGAATATCCCGATTGCACTCACCAACCTGAAAGAATTGGCTGCCAAAGCCATGAGTCTGATTGAGAAGGCCCCACAGCAAGCAAGCAATGCTGGCGCGCTAAATTCCGCCGCTGGTTCCCTCTCCGAAAATGGAGCGGGAGATCCGACCAAAGAAATCGTGATGGCTACAGTGACAAGAACAGAGAATGCCTATGTGAGGCCAAAAGGAGAACAGATACTGGCAGACTTGAAAAAGAAACATCCGGGCGGTGAGCACCCGAGGTTGATGGCCACCGCTGAAAGCTTCCAACAGATCAGGGAACAAATTAAAACGGATGCTCACATGAAGAGTTGGTTCGAAGCGGTCAAAGCGCAGGCCGACAGCCTGATGCTCACTCAACCTGTCACCAGCCCAGAACGGCATACTCTCCAAAACAGGGTCATGCCGTTGGCCTTGGTTTATCAGGTAACCGGAGAGGAAAAATACGCCGAGCGCGCGTGGCTCGAATTGGAAGCTTATTCAAAAATGAATCATTGGAATCCAACGACGCAATTTTTGGATACGGGATATATCGGAAAAGGGATGGCCATCGGCTATGACTGGCTCTATCACTATCTCAGCAAGAATCAGAGGGCGTTTTTAAAGGCCGCGATGGTGGACAAGGGCTTGAAGCTTGCAGTGACGGCGTATAGAAATCCCGATTATAGTAATCCCTATGAAGGTTCCAAGTGGGTCAAAGGTCATGATAATTGGAATGGGTCATGCAATGCCGGGATGATGATGATGGCACTGGCGATTGGAGATGAAGAGGGGCAGGAGGCGATCGCCGGCGAAGTGTTGGAATCGGGCCTGAGAGCCTGGGAGAACTATCTTCCCGAGTTCGCGCCCGATGGAGCCTGCAAGGAGGGACCGAAATACTGGTATTACGGGGTGCAATCACTGGTGGAGGGGATGGCTTCTTTTGAAGAAGCCACGGGAAGCGATTACGGCATCGGAACCACGGCGGGAATGCCAAAAACAGGGTATTTCGAAGCCACCATGACGGGTCCTAAGGGTTGTTTCAATTTTGGCAATGCGGTCGAGGAAACCCATCTTCCCGCAGAATGCTTCTGGCTTTCTAAAAAATACGACGATCCGGGTTTGACCGCGATTCGGATGAATTATCTGAAGGAGAGCAAGGCTAAAGGCGGGGTCTATGATCTGCTTTGGTATAATCAAACTCTGGACAAACAGGGAAAGGAGTTGCCATTGGACGCCTGGTTCAGGGGGACTGAATCCGCCGGATTAAGGAGTGCCTGGCATGACCCGAAATGCCTGTATGCGGCAATCAAAGGTGGATACAACAATGCAGCGCATGGTCATTTAAATTGTGGATCATTCGTATTGGATGCCATGGGTGAAAGGTGGGCGATCTTATTGGGGGGCGAAAGTTACGGTGTCCCAGGCTATTGGAAATCAGGCAAGCCTGATAGCCAAGCGTATCAGTATTACCGGGTTCGGGCGGAAGGTCAGAATACCATGGTCATCAATCCGGGAAAAAATGCCGATCAGAATCCGCAGGCCACGGGCAAGATAATAAAATTCGAATCAAAAACGGATGGGGCCTTTGCGATCATCGATATGACGCCAGCATTTTTCGATGATGTGACTGTTGCGAAGCGCGGGCTCAAGCTGGAGGATAATCGGAAGCGCATTGTACTACAGGATGAAATTACATGTAAGGCCCCATCTGAAATCTGGTGGTTTATGCATACCAAAGCGGTTATTGAACTACAAGCAGACGGAAAATCTGCAATACTGACACAGAATGGGAAAAAGCTATGGGTTGGTTTAAAGGCATCCGAAAACGCAAAATTTATGGTGATGGATGCAAAACCACTGGGCACATCCCCTAACCCTGTGCAGAATAATTTGAATGCCGGAGTAAAAAAGTTGGCCATCTATTGCGAGGGAGTTAGTAGTCTGAACCTGTCCGTGACCTTTATCCCTATGAAAGAGGATGTTGTTCCGAAAAAGGATGAAAAAATAGTTCCGATGAAGGATTGGAAGGTTGAATAAGCCGTACGGAGCAACCCTTCTCTACTCGGACACTGAAATTCCTTCCAATCCATATCCACAGGGTGTCGCCGGCCAATAGGCGTTATGGGCGTTATGGGAACCTCCGAAAAGCAGTTTTCGGAGGTTCCCTCTATATCATGAAACATTTGGCTCTTCGCTGTTTTCAGTGGGTGGGTAGAGGTCTGAAGGATGGTACCTCGAGCTGAAGTTTGCCAGCCTTGAGGTAGGCCATGATCCTGAAGGTTCGAATGGATCGGTAGCCTCTGGC
>CAIPWR010000071.1 GCA_903868795.1 uncultured Spartobacteria bacterium
ATATGCCGCCGTTCTTTCGCAACTCCTATCGGACAGAACCTTCCGCCAACTCATCACCGCCAATTTCGGAGTTCGGGTTTAAAGAAAAAGAAGGTGAATTTGAAATCTACGGACTGTGCAATGAGTTTGTTGAAATAAAGGTCGTGCCGGAACTCGGGGCTCGGATCCTGAGCTTGCGCGATCATCGCTCAGGGCGCGAGTGGATGGATCGTCCTGAAGGTCGCCCGCTTTTCCGAAACGGATTCGGTGATGATTTCGCAAACGGGACTTTTGCCGGAGCAGACGAGTGCATTCCCACCATCAATCCGGTGAGTTGGAAGGGGCGCAATCTACCAGATCACGGTGAGGTCTGGGCACTCGGATGGAGCCTTGATGAAGAATTGTTACAGGAGGGGAAGATCAGAACCACTCTGAATTTACCGATTTCTCCGCTCTCTTTTTCCCGTACAATCACCCTCAATAGGGAGAAGTTCGTGCTCGACTACGAGGTGACCAACCGCGGTGAGGAGGAGGAAATTTTTCTCTGGGCTCATCATCCTCTCTACGCCATTGAACCAGGGGATACGCTGCAACTTCCTGCCGAGGTCCGCGAGGTTTTTGTGACAGGGACAGAAGGGAGTGTTGCTTCCTCCACGCCCACCCGATGGGCATGGCCGGAACCCAAGCCGGGAATTCATCTCGGCAACCTGGATCTGGGAGGTGAGGGGTATGCCAAATTCTTTGCAGGTCCTCTCGAACAGGGTGAAGCAGCACTCGTCAACCGAAGGACTGGAGCGGGATTGGAAGTGCGCTGGGATCCCTTGCAAAACCCATGGCTCGGCATCTGGCTGACCCGTGGAGCCTACAAAGGTTTTCATCATCTCGCGATCGAGCCGACAAATGGTTGTGGCGATGCGCTCGATCAGGTAGTCTCGGCCGTTTCGGGAATGAATGCCGAAACTGGCCCTGCCCCCTTGCTGCCAGGAAGCAGTCGGGCTTGGCAACTTGAAATCCGACTGACTCATCACCCCCAATAAACCTAAAAATGAACAACACCTCCCCTCGATTCACTCTCTGTCTTTTAGGGATGCTTTCCTGCGTCACTCTTTGTGCGGAAGAGAGCAGAACCATTTCCACAAATTCAGGGTTATTAGCCATGAGTCCTGAAATAGAAAAGAAGGTTGACGCTCTTCTTGCGAAAATGACGCTGGAGGAAAAAGTCTATCAACTTTGCGCGGCCTATTTCGAAAAAGGGGATGAAATCCTTGAGGCTGGAGGTGCTGTTACAGAACAGAAGATAGCCGCCCAGCTTGGAACGCATGGAGTAGGTTCCATTAGTTGCCCTGCTGTAGCACTTGATCCAGCCCAATCAGTGGAAGAAATTAATTCCCTACAGCATTATGCTGTGGAAAAAACCCGTCTTGGAATTCCTTTGCTGGTCAACAACGAGGGATTGCACGGATTAGTGATGAAGGGAGCCTGTAGCTATCCGCAAGCCATTGGTCTGGCAGCAACCTTTAATCCCGACTTGGCCGAACAAATCGGAGCGGCCATTGGGGAAGAGGCACGCAGTCGTGGATGCAACCAGTTATTGGATCCGGTTTTGGATCTTGGCCGCGAACCACGACATGGTCGGGTTGAGGAAACCTACGGCGAGGATCCTTTTCTAGCATCCCGGATGGGAGTCGCTTGGGTTCGGGGAGTGCAATCAAAGGGAGTCATCGGCACGCCGAAACACTTTACTGCCAACTTCTGCGGTGATGGTGGACGGGAGGGTGCCAATGTTTCGCTGAGCGAACGCGAGCTTCGCGAGACATATTTGGTTCCTTTTGAGGAGGCTGTTCGTGAAGGCGGGGCGTTGGGAATCATGTGTGCCTATAACGCGTTGGATGGAGTTCCATGTGCCATGAATCATTGGCTGCTCACGGATGTCCTTCGGGGCGAGTGGAATTTTCAAGGCATTGTGGTATCGGACTGGAGTGCTGTGAACCATGTTCACGGCACACAGCACGCTGCCGCCACGAAAGGAGATGCCGCCCGGCTCTGCTTACTCGCAGGATTAGATGTCGATTTACCTCGTGAGAACTATTACCTGGAGTTGATCAACGAGGTCAAAGCCGGGAGGGTGAGTGAAGCAGTGCTGAATGAAAGTGTGAGGCGTGTCCTGACACTCAAGTATCGCCTCGGGTTGTTTCAGGATCCGTATGCCAATATCGCCGATGCGCTGCGTGAGACTGACTCGCCCGAGCACCGTAAACTCGCCTTGGAAGTTGCCCGCCAATCCATTGTCTTGTTGAAGAACGACCCTTCGGTACTGCCGCTCAATCCGAGTGTTAAAAAGATAGCCCTCATTGGGCCCAACGCCAATGTGTTGGCCTTGGGGGGATATTCATCACGCGATGTCAAGGGAGTGACTGTGCTGGAGGGACTTAAAAATCGGTTAGGGGATCGTGCTTCTATTGTCTATGAACGCGGCTGCGGAATTAATGACACCAAAACGAATGAAAAGGATTTGGAGAGGAGTGTGGCAGCAGCAAAAAATGCCGATCTCTGTATTCTGGTCATGGGCGGAGCCAACGGAGTAACCGGCGGTGAAACCCGTGAACGCGCCACCCTTGAACTGATGGGCCAACAGGAAAACTTGATTACCGCGATAGCCGCCACCGGCAAGCCTGTTGTAGTTATTTTACTCGATGGGAGACCCGTCGTCATGAATCAGTGGGTTGACAAAGTGTCCGCCGTCCTCATGGCGTGGTATCCGGGCGAGGAGGGCGGAAACGCGATTGCCGACATTTTGACTGGAGCCTGCAATCCCTCAGGGCATCTTCCGATCACCTTTCCGAAACTGACTGGTCAATGCCCGATGACCTACGACTCCCACCCATACGGGCGGGGCGGGGGCTATGTGGAGCTTCCGACTGGTAAAATTTTGGATCGGTATGCAGCGCAGTTTCCGTTTGGCTTCGGTCTCTCCTACACCACATTTGCCTACTCCCAACCGCAATGCGTGCCGGAGAAAGTTCTCGCCAATGGAACGGTGAGTGTGAGCGTGAATGTGACCAATACCGGATCGGTTGCCGGAGAAACGGTGGTGCAGCTTTACCTTTCACGAGAAAACTGCCGTATCACCCAACCCGCTCAGCGCCTGCATGGGTTTCGTCGGATTGCCCTTGAACCCAAGCAAACCAAAACAGTTTCTTTTGATTTGAGGGCACAGGATTTCCAGTTTTTGGATGAGCATTTCAAGCCCTGCGTCGCCCCGGGGGTATTCCATGTGAGACTGGGTGGTGATTGTCTCAATGGCGTCACCGGCACCTTCTCGGTTATCCAATAGCTATACCATTTGAGCGGTGGATTGGGCAGCCAGTCCCGAAGTCTGTCGAGATCGCAGTAACGAAACTCTTTTGAGTGCAGAGCAAGCAGCCGAGATTCTGGCGGAGGCTGGAGGGAAATGGTGATTACTTGCGATGCAAGCTTTCTCTTCTCTCTCTATGGAAACGATGCTCATAGCCAGAGAGCTGTCACATGGTGTTCGAGTAGTACAAAACCTATCTATCTGAGCAGTCTGACTCATTTTGAGTTAGGAAATGCCCTGCGTTTTTCGGAGTTCCGCAAGGTGATTCGCCCTGGTGCCGCTGCTCATTACGAGGCCGGATTTGAGTTGGCTATCGCCCAAGGAAGACTGATTGTTGCCACGATCAATCTCGCGAATGTGGTCGATGAAGCCAAGAGGATCTCCTCAATACGCACCTTAACCGGAGGTCATCGGGGATTTGATATTTTTCATGTGGCAAGTGCTCTCACGATGGAAGCAACACATTTCCTGACCTTTGACGAGAATCAGAAAATTTTAGCTCAAGCAGAAGGTCTCAAGGTTCCTCTATGAGGCGTTTCAGCATGGAAACTACAAATGAATAGTTATACTTTTCTCGGTTTATCCCACTATGCTACTCTTCATTTTTTTTACCCTGACCACCCCCAATCATTCATTATCACGCATGAAAGCCTCCCTCTTACGAAGATTCACCGCAGCAACTATCCTGACTGCTGCCTTGGTAGCCTCTTCATCCATAGGGCAAGTTCCAGCAGTTCCAGAGACCAACCCTTCGACAACCATCACCCCCTCCGCAGTGCTCGGGATTATGGAACGAGTTGCTGATTGGCAACTTTCTCATCCCTCTGCTCATCCTACAACCGACTGGACGCAAGGGGCTGGCTACACCGGAATCATGGCCCTTGCGGGGATTTCTGGGGATCCCAAATACCGTGATGCCATGCAGACGATGGGAGAGACTAATCACTGGCAACTCGGCCCTAAGCCCTACCACGCCGACGATCACATCGTAGGACAAACCTATGCGGATCTTTACCTGCTGCGCCGTGATCCCGCCATGATTGCCCCGATGCGCGAAAGTTTTGATTTCGTCTTCAACTATCCATCGCCTGCATCCAGCCTCGACTTCAAGAGTCCCCACGCACTGGATCTCTGGTCGTGGTGTGATGCCCTCTACATGGCTCCTCCCGCCTGGATCGCGCTCTATCAGGCAACGGGTGACACCCGCTACAAGGACTATGCCATCACCAATTGGTGGCGCACTTACGACTATCTCTACGACAAGGAGGAGCATCTCTTTTTCCGCGACAGTTCGTACTTTGATAAAAAAGAAGCCAATGGGAAAAAAGTGTTCTGGGGCCGTGGCAATGGATGGGTCATGGGTGCTCTGGTTCATATGCTGCAACGCCTCCCTGCCGGAACTCCTGAGTATGATGCGACTCGCGCCCGTTTTCAGAAACTTTATCTTGAGATGGCTCCTAAGATTCTCTCCTGCCAGCAACCCGACGGCCTCTGGCGCGCCAGCCTGCTCGATCCGGCTAGTTATTCGCTCAAGGAAACAAGCGGCTCGGCCTTCTATACCTACGCTCTGGCCTGGGGAGTGAACCAAGGTTTGCTCGACAGGGCAACCTATGAGCCAGCCATCCGCAAGGCCTGGACAGCACTGGTCGATTGCGTCGATCCCGATGGGAAACTCACCCATGTTCAGCCGATCGGGGCCGATCCCAAGAACTTTGCCTCCGATGCTACCGAGATCTATGGGGTTGGAGCCTTCCTGCTTGCTGGCAGCGAACTCTACCGGATGGCACTTCTCGAAGCGACACACCCGATGGTCGTGAAGGTCAGCAACCCTTCCTCCCTCTGGCGCGAGAGCCAGACCGTCTCCCTCGATTTGGCCGGAGAGCATGTTGTCATGGAGGGAAATTCCTCCCGCATCCTCGATTCTCAGAGCTATAACTCTGAAATGGTGCCGGAGCCAGGTTCTCCGAAATTCCTCTTCCAGACCGACCTCGCTCCGGGCGAGAAGCGATCCTTCATGATCTTTGATAAAAAGGATCTTCCAACCACCCCTCAACCCATCATCAAAACTTCCGCCCGATTCGTTCCCGAGCGACTGGATGACTTTGCCTGGGAGAGTGACCGCATTGCGCATCGGATCTATGGACAGGCCCTCATGACCAGCAAGGAAGGCACGGTCAGCAGCGGAGTTGATGTCTGGATCAAGAAACCGCGCCAGCTCACGATCGACATCCTCTACAAGAGCGGTCACTACCACGAAGACAACGGCCTCTACCTTGATGACTACCGCGTCGGCAAGAGCCGTGGCTGCGGTGGGCTCGGTATCTGGGATGGAAAACAACTCCTTGTTTCCAAAAACTACCGCAACTGGAAGCTCATCACCACCGGGCCTATCCGCTCGGAGTTTGAAGTCACCTACGACCCCTGGGACGCTGGGAACGGAAGAATGGTTTCGGAGACCAAACGCCTGAGTATCGATGCCGGTTCCTGGTTCACCGAAGCCACCTCCACCTTCTCCAGCACCAACGACTCGCCTCTGATGATTGGCGTGGGTCTCGCCGAACGAACCTGCGGGCCGAATGGCACCCAACTCATCGGCACGAATAAGAAAGAGGGATGGATGACCTACTGGCAGCCTGAGGATAAGCCTAAGGGTGCCACTGGTGCGGCCATTCTCTTACCTAAAGGGAGAGTTTCAGAATTCACTGTCGATCAGAAAGAGATGCCCGAGGCCAAGCTCCATGAAGTCACTCAGTTCCCCGTTCAGGAAGGCACTCCTGCACTGCGCAGCCTCCTCGCCATCACACAAGTCGAGGTTGGCAAACCATTCACCTACCTCCTCGGGGCCTGCTGGGATCGCAGTGGTGATTTCACAAACAATCTTCAATGGGATGCCTACACGGCACATGTCGCTCAACTCCGCGATCATCCGATTAAGATCAGTATTGAGAAACCTGCTGCGACGAAAAATCCGTAATCTATTTTCCTCAGGAACCGCTGCGTCTCCTCAACGGATGAATCACCGAATCTTCTTTCTGCTGTTTTCATCGGTTCTCCTGCTGGCATCGCTCCCGTTGCTCGCAGGACTTCGTGCAGAGGATCGTACGGCATTGCTGCTCTCTCCCGGAGCCGCGTTGACAAGCGCAACAGGAACAAACGCAATGGGAACAAACACAAGCGGGCTTCCACTGCCCGCAGGAGAGGAGCTGAAAGTGGATGTAGATGGAACGCCCCTCTCGTTTGACCATCCCGAGATCCTCTTCGAGAAGCATCTCAAGGAAGCTGATTTCATCTCTGCTGGTTGGAGGGATCATTCGGGGCAGCTCCTTCATCAACGCGATGTCCTCTGTGTCAGGGCAGGCTACTGCGTCGTCGTCGATTACCTTTACGGAACAGGAGAGCACGCCGTAGTACGCAGTTTTGCCTTTCCCGAGGGCGAAGTGACGCTGGGGGATCACTCAGCCCGAGCAGAGCTAAAAGGAGGACTTAGCATGGAGGTTCAAGCACTCGATTCTCTTTCCAAGATCGAACACTCCCCAGGAACGGCAACCGTTTTGTTGAAAAACACCAAGCAGGCACCTGCACCTATTCCCACCGTATTGATTGCATGGCGGGGAACAACGACTCCCAAGGTGGAGTCCATCAAACCGCATAACCCAATGATCGTGAAACTCAACATCACCTTCCCTGATGGAAGCATGGACGAACTGGCCCTTGCCTGGGAGTCTCGGCCTCTGCATCTCGGAGGGAAGGAACTGAAGGGATGGGCAGCCTGCGTGCGGCACCACAAGGATGGCGTGGGCGATCCAGATTTTTTTGAGGTGAAATAGTCTCCGCCTCTCTGCTGCCATCACACTTCCATGAATATCATCCCCGCTATCAGTGCCGAGACTGTCTCGCTTTTTACCACCGAGGAACTGCGCCACAGCGGGAAAAGTCGGTTTGCAGTTTTCAGGCCCTCGACGCAGTTATTTCCCCATCACCGATAGCCGATCCCCCGTTTCGCTTATGCACCTTTTCCCTCGACTTCCACCGCCTGACGGAGATCAGCGATGGGAAGGAACTCGACCCTGAGGTCTCCCATACGGCGTTCATAGCCAGTCATCACATGGGGGGAGAGAACGAGATTACGCCCCTCGGGGTAGGCTTCGCGGAAGGTGCGGAGAGCATTGGCCTCGAAGGCCTCGGGATTCCACTTGCACTCGATCGCATCGACCCGCCCACCCGGCTTGGGAACAACGAAGTCGACCTCACGCCCAGCCTCATCGCGCCAGAAATGCACCTTCTGGACGGGTGTGGCCAGCAGCGTGTCGAGGACGAGATGCTCCCAGAGCAGCCCGCAGTCCTCCGGCCTGAGTCGATCCCAACCGCGTGCATGGCAGACGAAGCCAGTGTCAAATCCATAGACCTTCGGTCTGGCGATCAGTTCCCGGCGTCCACCTCCCGAGAAGGGCCTCAGCACATGGGCGACATGGGTGGCTTGCAGTACCTCCATCCAACTCATGATCGTGGGTCGACTCACTCCTGCATGCTTGGCGAGCGAGGTCACCTCCATGAGGCCGCCGCTCTGACGCAGGATCAACTCCACGAGTGTCAGAAATGCCCCACGCTTCTCCACCCGAAATATTTCCTGAACATCACGAGCGAAGTATGAGTCGAGCCACTCGGCGTAGAACTCCCAGTTCGGCTCCTTTGACAGCAGTGCGGGGGGCAGGCCGCCGCGCAGGAGGCGCTCCTGGAGATCCTTAACTCCGAAGGCGGGCAACTCCTCCGCCAGCACCGGTGAGAGAATGACTGATCGCTTCCTGCCAGTCAGCGTGTCGCGGAACTTCTTGGTTGCCGCCAGTGTCGAGGATCCCGTGGCCAGCACCCGCAGATGAGGAAAGGCATCGGTCGCGATCTTCAGGATTCGGCTCGGATCGGCAAGCTGATGCACCTCGTCCAGGATCACGAGGGTCTTCTTGATCGATCGGAAAAAGGCCTCAGGATCGGCCAGTCGGGCGACATTCCCCGGGAGATCGCAGTTCAGAAACTCCGCGTCGCCGAGTTCTCGGGCCAGCACCGTCTTGCCTGCCCGACGTACTCCCGCTAGCCAGACCAAGGGAACTTGGGCCCAAGCACGATCCAGACGGCTCTTCCAGAAAGGACGATCGATCATAAAGAAACAAGAAATTACATTTTTCCGCGGATAATGTAAAGTCAAACTGCATTTCTTGTATTGCGGCCTAAATCAGCGGTTCCCTAAGGGACGCACTCTCTCCCCATCCTTTCCTGCGATACATACTTCGATCGGGTCGAGGGCATCACTCGCATCGGGTGGTAAGTTGAAGTGGTTTTGAGAGAGAGTCCAGTGGGTTCGAGTCGTTCCCGGTCCACCAAGTTTTCATCAATCTTCGGTAGTATGGCTTTTTTCAAAGCTTATCCGGTTCCAGAGGGAGATATTTCCGGCATCCGTCACCAGATAGTCAGTGATCATAAGGAACTGAGGGTATTCATCCGCGCCCTGCCTGACTGTGATCCCATGTGCCCCGCCGGCAAAATGATCATCTTCTAGGATAACTCCGCCGATGGTTCCGAGTTCGGCGCTATTCGTTCCGGGGTATTGCATGGCAAGAACGCTTTTTCCAAGAATGGTGTTCGTGTACTTCTTCCAGCATTCCGACGACATGGAGTCATTAATACCTCTTCGCCGTTATCCATCAATCTCTCTCGAGGGTAGTCTGTTGGCTTGGATGCCCGCTGAGCAGTGACTGAAGGTGGATTGCAGGATCGGGTCGTGTTCCAGCCCAGGGGAATAGAGCATCGATCTGCTGAGCGGTGGCTGATTCGGGAATCGCTTCCAGTCTCTGCATGACGGCGAGTAGCACCGGAGAATAGAGTGTGGTGTCGTAACCGAGGCAGATGTCGATGACGGAGGGGGGCCTTCCTGTGAGGCCCATGCGGATCCGGACACCGTATTGATAAGGACTGAGGCCGAGTTCCCAGCGCCCCGTGTCGCTGAGCAGGCGCAGGGAAAGATAGTCGCGATTCGGTTCGACCCTATGTAAGATCACTACCGGAGCAGATTACTGGTTTCCAGACTTGCGATCCGGATGGCCCCACCAGGAGTTTTTTCTCTTTCCATCATAGTGTGCCTCGAAGGCAAGCACGGCATCCTCCATGCTCCCGTCCGCCGGCGCCCACTTGGCAACATCCGGGAAGTCGGTGGAGATGTTGCTGTTCTTGACTGGATCGCGGAAGCGGATGGGGCACCAGAAGGATTCGATATTGCGGAGCATCTCGCTGCCGAGTGCCCAGATGCCGGTCATCCAGTCGCAATACCAGCACCAAAGCAGATCATATCCGATCAGGCCGTCGTATTTGTGGCGGGAGAGGTTGACCCATTCGGAGGAGCGATAGGTGGGGAGTTTGCCGAGCCATGCAATGGCCGGATAGAGCAGAATCTCCGCAAGCCGGACCTGGGCAAAGACAAGGATGGCCGGTGTCTGGACCATCAGGCAGAGTTGGTTGCGAAAGGGACCCAGCACACGTCCCTGGGCATCAGTGAGTGTACGACCTTTCTTTTTTCCCAAGGAGCGGAGGGCGCGATGCACGAGGCAGAAGGCATGGAGGAAGATCAACTGAGCGACAAAGGCCCCTGCGACGCCAATCCAGCCATTCAACTTGGCCCCAGCCACCCATGGAATCCAAGTAAAGAGACTGACAAAGAGATCCAGCCACGGGGCCCTGGCGATCTTGTCGGTGATGGCATAGGCGATCCGCGTGAGGATGGCCGCGATGGCTAAAGCTACAAAGATTGTTAACGAGGAATGAAAGAATGGGAGGAGGGAAGTCATGCCGGAATGATGGGGTGGAAGGGCGATCAATCAAACGAGAATCGGGAGAAGTAAAAAAATTCCCCTTTGCGGGGATTTCTATCGTGCGCGTTCGGGGTGGATGACTGTAACCTCACCCACATCTCATGAAAGGCTTACCCGAACTCCGGATTTTCAGCGGCTCCGCTCATCGTCAACTGGCACATGACATCGCCGCCTATCTCGGGCAGCCGCTTGGAGATGCCACGGTGAGCTCCTTTCCGGATGGTGAGACCTTCGTGAAGATCAATGACAATGTCCGCGGGCGTGATGTCTTCATCGTTCAGCCGACCTGTCCTCCGAGCAATCAGAATATCATGGAATTGCTCATCATGGTGGATGCCGTCCGGCGCGCCAGCGCCGATCGTATCACGGCGGTGATCCCGTTCTTTGGATATGCCCGTCAGGACCGCAAGGATCAGCCCCGCGTTCCGATCACTGCGAAGCTCGTGGCGAACATCCTGGTGGCCGCCGGTGTGAACCGCGTGCTGACGATGGATCTCCACGCCCAGCAGTTGCAGGGATTTTTTGATATCCCTGTGGATCATCTCTACGCAATGCCGGTCATGGTTGACTATATCCGGAAAAAGCAGATCGAGAATCTCGTCGTGGTCTCCCCGGATGTGGGTGGAGTGAAGATGGCGAGTGCCTATGCCGAGGCTCTCGGAGCTGGTCTTGCGATTGTCGTCAAGCGTCGCCGCAACGCCACCGAGGTCGATGCGCTCCACATCATCGGAGAGGTGGAGGGGAAGAACGTGATGATCGTTGACGATATCACCGAGACGGCCGGGACCCTGACCAGCGCGGCGAAAATGCTAAGAACCCGGGGGGTGGGTGATATTTATGCTGGCGTCTCGCACGCTGTGCTGACAGATTTGGCGGTTCAGCGGTTGGAGGGCTCTGAAATCAAGGAGCTCATCACCACCGACAGCGTTCCCGTCCGTCAAGGATCGGGGGGTCGCGTACGGGTCCTTTCCATAGCCGAATTGCTCGGCGAGGGAATCCGTCGCATCCATCAAGGCGAGTCGGTCAGCTCGCTGTTCCGACTCAAGCAATAACGCAAACAGGCATCCCAGCAAAATCCGTCTCAACTTCGTAATCCCATGGCAAAACAGGTCAAACTTTCCGCCCGGCCCCGCGCCGATGTCGGCCGCAATTCCGTCAAGCATCTCCGCAGCCGCGGTGTCGTTCCCGCAGTCATTTACGGCCATAAGGACCAGCCTGCTAATCTTGAGATCAACACCCGTGAGATCGCTGCGCTTCTCAAGCATGCCGTCGGCGAGAATATCCTCGTTGAGCTGGACATCGCCGGTACCCCGAAGCTTTCCTTGATTCAAGAGGTTCAGCATCACCCAGTGCGTGGCGACATCCTCCACGTTGACTTCCTTGAAGTGGCGATGGATGAGGTTCTTCATACCGAGGTTCCCGTCGAGCCGACAGGTGAGGCTGATGGAGTCAAGAATTACGGTGGATTGCTCGAGCACAGCCTCCGCTCGCTTCAGATCGAGTGTCTTCCCAAGGATCTCCCCGAGATCATCCGCGTCGACGTCAGCGCTCTTGGTCTCAACCAGTCCATTCACGTTCGCGATCTCATCCTTCCAGAGGGTGTCAAGGCGACCTCCGATGCCGATCTTACTGTTTTCAGCGTGGCCGAACCCAAGGCCGAGGCCGAACCGGTTTCTGCTGCCGATGCAGCCAAGGGCCCCGAGGTCATCAAGGAGAAGAAGCCCGTCGAGGGCGCCGAGGCTGCCAAGAAGTAGTCCGGCAGTCGCGCGGACAGCACCCTTTTCATGTCGGATTCCACAGCCCAGGGCATTCGCCTGGTCGCTGGTCTTGGCAATCCAGGCCGCGAGTACGAGGGAACCCGACACAATGTCGGGTTCGCCGTGCTTGATCGGATCGCTTCCCTGTGCGGCGTTTCCTTCTCCAAGGAGGCCAAATGGGATGCCTACATCGCCAAGATCACTCTTGGTTCCGGTGGCGAACTTGTTCTCCTGAAGCCAACCACATTTATGAACCTCAGTGGGGATTCGGTTGGGGAGTATGCGAGATTTCACCGGATTCCATCGATAGCCACCCTTGTTGTGCTCGATGACGTGGCTCTGCCATTGGGTACCCTGCGACTACGTACCGAAGGCGGCTCCGGCGGACAAAAGGGACTCGAATCTGTCCTGATGCATTTTGCCACCGAGCAGGTGCCCCGCTTGCGCGTGGGTGTGGGTGGAGCTACCGATGGCCGGGATCTCTCTTCTCATGTTCTCTCCCGATTCGGTCCCGAGGAAAAGAATGCCTCCGAGGATGCAATCGCACGCGCAGCAGATGCCGTCCTCTGCACGGCGCGTGAAGGAATGATTCCAGCAATGAATCTTTACAACGCCGCAGCGAACTCTGATAAATCTTAAAACCACAAGACAACACCGCAACCCAACCATGAAAAACCGATACGAAATCCTCCTTGCTCTCAATTCCGCCGGCAAAGAAGAAACCAACAAGGATCTGATCGAGCGCCTTGAGAAGGCCCTCGCAGCAGAGGGTGCACAGGTCGAGCAGGTCCAGCGCCTCGAGCGCCGGGAGTTCGCCTATCCTCACGACAAGCTCAAGAGCGCCTATTTCGTGAACTACATTGTCTCTGCCGAGCCCTCGGCTATCGCCAAGATCCGCACCAAGCTGACCCTTGATGAGGAAGTTGTTCTTCAGAACTATCTCCGTAAGGGGGTCGCCAAACCTTCGGGCAAGGCACGTAAGGCAGCACGCAAGAAAGCCTAAATAGTCTGTAGCGGTTTAGGATCTAGCCTATGAGAGCACTCCAAAGCAGACTTTCCTCCCCAATCACCTAGAGCCTAATACCCCAACTCCTCAACCCCTCCAACCATGGCCAATCTCAACAAAGTCATGATCATCGGGAACGTCACCCGTGATCCCGAAATCAAATACACTCCGCAAGGGAAGGCTGTCACGGATGTCAGCATTGCTGTCAACCGTTCCTACAAGGTCGGCGAGGAGAAGCGTGAGGAGGTCACTTATGTCGACGTGACGCTTTGGGGGCGTACGGCCGAGACCGCGGCCGAATATTGCAAGAAGGGACGTGCCGTTTATATCGAGGGCCGTTTGCAGCTCGATAGCTGGGAAGACAAAACCAGTGGACAAAAGCGTAACAAACTCCGTGTTGTCGGTGAAGATTACCAACTTCTCGACCGCCGTCCCGGTAGTGCCGGAAGTGCCGGTGGTTCAGGCGGAGGCGATGAGGAGTATTCCGATCGTCCTCCTGCTCGTCGCGAGTCACCCTCCTCGGGTGGAGGTGGCTTCAGTAGTGGTCGGAATACGGCGCCTCAGCCTCCGATCGAAGAGGACGACATTCCTTTTTAGGAAGCCGCCTCAATGACTGATCAGTATTATCGGTCGCTCTCCCGGTAGGCTTTCTCCCTAGGATCGGTAAGGGTCCATTCCTCCTGCAGGATAGGTGCATTTGTCCCATCAAGTTTCAAAACCCAGAGGTGGTGAAACGGGATATGGACTGAGGATTGTCTTTTAGGGCTGAAGGTGCCTGTCAGGAGGCACCAGAGCTTGCCATCCTTCCATTCCGATGCGCGAAGAGTTACTGAATCAACTTTACTGAGAAAGCTTCCGTGCCGCGACTCGACTTCTTGGCGGAGTTTTTTCCCGTCGGGATCCCTTACAGGAGTGAGTGCCATCGTGGCAGGGTCGAGTGCAAAGATCCTTAGTAAGTCCCCCTTTTCCCCAGGCATATCATTGATCGCCACGAAGCGACCGTCAGGACTCCAGAGCGCCGAAGTGGTGCCGAGTCCGCTGGTCCACTGGTAGAGGACCTTACCTCCCTTGTCGCAAAGGGAGAGCACCTTGCGGGCTTCTCCCAGGTCGCTCGATTCACCCTGCTGTCTCCGAAGTTGGAAATTCCCGTCCGGTGAAGAGGAGATCACCGTGGAGGTTTGCGCCCGCATGCCGGTGATCGGCAGCACAAGGAAAAGCAAGATAAGGAATGGCCGTCGCATGGAGTCTACCTTGCCAAGAGGCCTGCTTTTCTTCAAAACAACTTCCAAACTTCCTTATGAAAAAAGCACTCCCCCATCTTCCATTAATTGCCTCCCTCCTAACCTTAACCCCCATGACACACGCCGCCGACCCATCCATTACTTCCAAATCTTTCGGAACCACAACCGGTGGACAGAAGGTCGTCCAGTACACCCTGACCAACGACAAAGGTGCCTCGGTCGCGGTGATTAACTACGGAGGTATCGTCACGTCGCTCAAGGTTCCCGACCGCAACGGGAAATTCACCGATGTGGTTCTCGGATTTAAAACTCTGGCCGACTACGAGAAGAAGAGCCCCTATTTCGGCTGTCTTGTGGGTCGCTACGGCAACCGTATCGCCAACGGGGAATTCACTCTCGATGGCACGACCTATCATCTCGCGCGCAACAACAACGGCCAGTCCCTGCATGGCGGGCTGAAGGGATTCGACAAAGTGGTCTGGAACGCCACCCCGGTGGTGACGAAGCAAGGGCCATCCCTCAAACTCACCTATTCCAGTAATGACGGTGAGGAGGGATATCCCGGAAAACTCACGGTCACGGCCACCTACACCCTGACCAACAGGAATGAACTCAAACTCGTCTTCCGCGCTAAAACCGACAAGGCGACCATCGTGAACCTCACCCATCACAGCTACTTCAACCTTGCGGGTCAGGGGAACGGCGACATCCTGGATCACGTCGTGACCATCCACGCCGACAAGTACACTCCGGTTGACGATGTCTTGATTCCGACCGGGAAACTTGCTCCGGTGAAAGGAACGCCCTTCGATTTTCGCAAACCAACCACCATCGGGGCCCGGATCAATGATGCGGACGGGCAACTCAAGAACGGCAAAGGGTATGATCACAACTGGGTCGCGGACAAACTTCCGGGT
Organism: uncultured Spartobacteria bacterium; assembly: GCA_903868795.1. Classification (GTDB taxonomy): domain Bacteria; phylum Verrucomicrobiota; class Verrucomicrobiia; order Chthoniobacterales; family UBA6821; genus UBA6821. The sequence continues at coordinate 15,113 of CAIPWR010000071.1, forward strand.
CATCTCGGGATGATCGCCAAGGTCGAGGAACCGAAGAGTGGTCGCGTCATGGAGGTGATCTCCACGGAGCCCGGAGTCCAATTCTACTCGGGGAACTTCCTTGACGGAACAATCATCGGCAAGGGGGGCAAGGTCTACCATTTCCGCAACGCTTTCTGCTTCGAGCCGCAGCATTTCCCCGACTCACCAAACCACAGGAACTTTCCCTCGACCGTACTGAGGCCGGGAGAGACTTACAAAAACACGATCATCTATCGCTTCGCAAAAGCAAACTAGGGGAGTGCTTCGGCGAAAAACCCCGGAGTTTCCCTTGTGAAGGGAAACATCCGTTGTGCATAATGAATTTCTCATTTCCAATCCTCCCATGACCCACACTCCTCACGAACGTCACAACACTTCCTTCATTATCCTCATCAGCGCTATCGCTGCGATTGGAGGATTCCTCTTCGGTTTTGACAGCGGTGTCATCAACGGCACTGTTGCGGCACTGAAAGAAGCCTTTCACTCCTCCGCTGCTGCTTCGGGCTTCAATGTAGCCTCCATGTTGCTTGGATGTGCGGGGGGTGCCTTCCTGGCGGGTAGTCTTGCGGATAAGTTCGGACGCCGGAATGTGATGATCATCACCGCCCTGCTCTTCACGATCAGTGCCTGGGGGTCCGGTATCTCCACCTCCTCTTTTGAATTCATCGCATTCCGTCTGCTCGGCGGTTTCGCCATCGGAGCCGCCAGCGTGCTCTGCCCCGCCTACATCAGTGAGATTGCACCCGCAGCCATCCGTGGTCGCCTCTCCTCCCTTCAGCAACTCGCGATCGTTTTAGGACTTTTTGCGGCATTCCTGAGCAATTACCTCATCGCCCTGGGTGCACATGGAGCCACTGGCCATTTCTGGCTTGGCTTTCAGGGATGGCAGTGGATGTTCTGGGTCGGCATGGTGCCAGCCATCATTTTCCTGGTTTCGCTCTTCTTGATTCCTGAATCACCACGCTATCTGGTGGCTGCAGGGCGTGATGCTGAGGCGAATTCCGTACTCACTCGCCTGCTTGGTGCAGGAGAGGCGGAGTCCAAGGTTGTGGAGATCCGCGATACTCTGCTGAAGGATCATGAACCGCGTCTTTCCGATCTCTTTGACAAGGCCACGGGGAAGATCTTTCCCGTTCTCTGGATCGGCATCGGACTTGCCGCTTTCCAGCAGCTTGTGGGCATTAATGTCGTCTTCTATTATGGTGAGGTCCTCTGGAGGGCCGCCGGATTTACCGAGGCCAATGCCCTCATGCAGAACGTCATCAGCGGAGCTGTGAACATCGCCTCCACATTGATCGCCATTTCGCTGATTGATAAACTCGGCCGTAAGCCGCTCCTGATCGCGGGATCAGTGGGCATGGCCGTCACGCTCGGTATTTTGGCCTATGTCTTCGGAACTTCACCAACCGAGGCGGGAAATCTTAAACTCAGTCCCGCATTTGGTCTTTACGCCCTGCTTGCTGCCAATGCGTATGTTTTCTTTTTCGGCATCTCCTGGGGACCTGTCATGTGGGTGATGCTTGGGGAAATGTTCCCTAATCAGATCCGTGGCTCGGCACTCTCCGTGAGTGGACTGACCCAGTGGCTTGCCAACTTCGGAATCACCATGACCTTCCCTATCCTCCTTGCTGGAGTTGGTCTTGGAGGGGCTTATGGCCTCTATGCATTCTTTGCCTTTGTTTCGATCCTGTTCGTGGTTCGCTCCGTACGAGAAACCAAGGGCATGGAGTTGGAAGAGATGCAGGGCTAGAGCTCTTGATACGGCCTTTGTGCGGGGGTTATGCGTAGCTGACCCCTGCTTCCTTCAGCCACGCATCAAGCACTACGGCGTTGCCTCGGGAATGCTCCCAGCTCATCTCGGGGGATTGCTGATCACCTGCTGCGATAGCCCGGCCGACCTCATCGATCTCGTAGGCATAGAGATCCTCGTCGGAGCGCGTCGTCTGCTGAATCCGTGTCTCGCCGCTGAGATGATTGCTGACTTGGATCATCCCAGATTTTGCGATAGGCAGGAGCTAACAGAGTAGGGAGGATCACCTGTATGGTGAACCCACAATATGAGATCGAGTACAGTGATGAGAAGGTAACAGCGTGGGGAGGGATGAGGCTGATGAAGGAGGTACTGGAGAGGAGCGGAGTGAGTGCTCATTTGGGCGAGGCACCACTTCCTGAACCGGGAAGCAACAGGGGGTATGATCCCCGCTTGGTAGTGGAGAGCTACCTCGTGAACGTCTGGATGGGCTGCTATCGGATGAGCCACACCGAGGTATTGCGGTACGACGACACGCTTAAACCCAAAAATTGCATTAGAAGTTGGAT
>CAIPWR010000072.1 GCA_903868795.1 uncultured Spartobacteria bacterium
ATATGCCGCCGTTCTTTCGCAACTCCTATCGGACAGAACCTTCCGCCAACTCATCACCGCCAATTTCGGAGTTCGGGTTTAAAGAAAAAGAAGGTGAATTTGAAATCTACGGACTGTGCAATGAGTTTGTTGAAATAAAGGGCCAGAAGAATTTTGATCCGCTGCGGTTTCCCGATCCGAAGGCGCTGACCGAGGAACTCCATTCGCTCGGCGCACGGCTGATGGTTTCCATCTGGCCGATCATGACCGGCGACTGCCCCAACCAGCGCGAGTTGCAGGCGCACGGCCTGATGCTGGGCAACCAGTCCACTTACAACGCCTTCTCGCCCGAGGCGCGTGAAACGTATTGGGCGCAGGCCGAGCGCGGGTTGTTTGCGCATGGCGTGGACGCGTGGTGGTGCGATTGCACCGAGCCGTTCGAAGCCGACTGGTCGGGCGAAATCAAGCCTGAGCCGCAGCCACGTCTGCACCTGAACACCGAGGAGGGGAAGAAATATCTGGATCACGGCCAGCTCAACAGCTACTCGCTGCGGCATTCGCAGGGCATTTACGAAGGCCAGCGCCGCGCCACGTCCGCCAAGCGGGTCGTGAATCTCACGCGCTCCGGCTACGCGGGGCAGCATCGCTACGCCACCATCTGTTGGAACGGCGACATCTGCGCGACGTGGCAGACGCTGCGCAACTGCATTCCCGAAGGCGTGAATTTTTGCGCCACGGGCGAACCGTTCTGGACCGTGGACATCGGCGGCTTCTTCATCAACCACGATCCGAAGCTTTGGTTCTGGCGCGGCGACTACGCGGAGGGCTGTCGCGGCCTGACCGACATGAATGCACTGGCGCCGGATCCGCAGGACACCGGCTGCCGCGATCTCGGCTTCTGGGAGCTTTACGCGCGCTGGGTGCAATACGCCGCGTTCCTGCCGATGTTCCGCTCGCACGGCACGGACGCTGCGCGCGAGATCTGGCGCTTTGGCGACGAGGGCAATCCGTTCTACGACGCCATCGCGAAATTCATCCGGCTGCGCTATCAACTGATTCCCTACATTTACTCGCTGGCGGCGCAAGTGACGCTGCACGGCACGCCGATGCTCCGCGCCGTGGCGCTGGATTTTCCGGCGGATGTGGAGACCCACGCTCTCACGGATGAATTTCTTTTCGGCCCGGCGCTGCTCGTTTGCCCCGTAACCACGCCGATGTATTACGAGAAAAATTCCCAGCCCATCCTCAATGCGGTGAAGCGCCGGCAAGTTTATCTGCCGGCCGGTGCAAACTGGTATGACTTCTGGACGGACAAATTATTTGTCGGTGGCCAGACCATCACCGCCGCTGCGCCGCTGGAGAAAATCCCCTTGTTCGTCCGCGCCGGTTCTATTCTGCCGCTGGTCGAGCCGATGCAGTTCGTGGATGAAAAGCCCGCAGCCCCGTATGAAATCAGAATTTACCGCGGCGCCAACGGCGCCTTCACGCTCTACGAAGACGCGGGCGATAGCTACGACTACGAGCGCGGTGCTTGCGCGCTTGTGAAATTATCCTGGAATGAAGCCCGCAGCGAATTCACCATCGGTGCGCGTCAGGGATGTTTTCCCGGACTCGTTGCACACCGTGAATATCGGCTTGTTTTCATATCCAGTCGCAGTCGTGAAATCAAGACGGTGACTTATATTGGAAATGAAATCAGGCTGAATGTGTTGGTCGGGCCTTAGTCGGGCAGATGAGCGACGGAGGAATGGAACAACAATGCAACGAAGTAACAAAGTTGAAGCGGCTTGGTAATACCAATCACAGGAAGAAATGGTACTTTAGCGGCGAAGAAGTTTTTGGGTGTGGCAAGGCGGAAGACCGATGGCTATCTCTGATAACCAGAGGGATGACAACGCTGCCACGCTCCAAAAAGAACCAGCCGGATAGTATCATTTCTGATGGTGATTGGTATAACTTGGTTCCTTTGTGGTTTTAAAAAAAATCTGATGGGCGCAAATCGTTTTGGAGTGCGGTGATGGGACTCGGGAAGTTGGACCACAAGAGAGTTAGCCTTTGGGGGTTGGTTGGTGTAAAGCATCTTGCCATCCTTCAACTGCGTAATGTAAACAGCTCACTTCCCGTCGTTGATTCCCTTGCCGAATTTGTTCTGCTGTTGGCTGACTTCCTCAAGGAGTTTTTCATCCCGCTTCGGCACGGTCGAAGAGGTGGGGAGTGCTTCGGAAGTGCCCCGCTTTTCCGAGACCTCCATGACAGCAAGTTCTTTGGGATCATAGACTGCGGGTTTGGTGCTCTTCACGCTCTCAAAAGTGATTTCCCCATCGGCAGGTGTCCAGGCTCCCTTGAAGAGCACGCTGGCATGAACCGTGATCTTCCCCGGCCTGGTAGTAGATTGGATCAGCACGGGAGCCGTCCCTTGGACCAGCGGTTTCGGATTCGCACCGATCTCAGCACCGCCGACGATCCGGCCCTCACCCTCGATTGTGAACCTCACGCTCTGGTTGTTGAGCGTCTTGGTCGTGCCAGCGGCATCCGTCATCCTCGCAACCACGGGTACCATGTCCGATCCGTCGGCGATCAGGTCGAGTCCGCTATTATCGAGAGAGAGCACCAGTTTATCGGCACGCATAGCAGGCACGCGTTTGTCGGTGGTGACGAGTTTGCCTCCGATGAACCCCTCGGCCAGCAGATAGACATCGTCCTGTTTATCGCGTAAATGCCGCTTCCATCCATACACATCGGGAAACTTGATCGCAGGTGATGGCATTCCATTTTTGGAAGGGTCCTTTTTGTAGATGTATTGTTTCCCCCCTCCCAGGAAGGTGAGGCGGACTTCGTCGCAGTTTGAGAGAACCGTGACATCCTTTGGGGAGAAGGGAGTCATGTCGCTAGCAATATGAACCATCGGCCCAGTCTCGAATGGAGCGTCCCTTTTGACCGGATCGCGCTGAGCCTGGAAGAGCCAGTAGGAGGTCTTGGGTTGGCGGAAGTAATCCATGATCGCGCCGTAGTAGGGATCGGGATGGTAGCCCCGAGCGTAATCAAAGGGATACCAGAGGCAGCCGCCAAGATTGGATGATGGAGAGGAATAGATGGTCTGCAAACCACCATTGTAATGATCGACCTGATCGAGCATCGGAATCTCTCCCCAGGAGCGGTCGCTTCGGGCTATCGCGTTTTGCGCTGACCAATTATCAACTCCGTCTCCCCACTCGCGCTGGAAGTAGGTTTTTGTAGGATCAGGAACTCCCAAGGGAGGATGCAGCCAGATTTCAAAATACTGGGCACCCGTGGCCGTCTGATCGCATCCGGAGGCGCAGTAGGGGAAGGGATATTCCTCATGCACGGCTTCCGCAGTCTTCTTGGCAAATTCTTCGGGATAGGAAGTCTCGTTCAGGATCGGCTCCCAGAAGAAGAGGGAGGGGCGGTTACGCATCTCCCGGATCATGCTGCGGATATCCGCGATGACGCGTTGGGCAAAGATCGGCTCCTTCGACCAGAACTGCCAACCCGGTGTCTCGATCTCCACGAAGAGGCCGAGCTCGTCGCAGGCATCCATGAAGGCTGGGGCCTGCGGATAATGGGCCCGGATGACCCGGAAGCCAGCGTCGCGGAGTTTCTTCGCATCTCCCCAATGAAGGCTTTCCGGCAGGGCAAATCCCAGCACGGCAAAGTCCTGATGTCGGTTGGCTCCGATCAATTTTTCCTTGTAGGGTTTGCCGTTGAGCCAGAGTCCCTGCGCCTGCTTGAACTCCACGCTGCGGATGCCGAGTCGCAGCGTATAGCCGTCCACCACGGAACCGGAGGCATCCTTCACCCGGACATTGAGATGGTAGAGGTAGGGGGAATCCGGACTCCAGAGCCTTGGAGCCGAAACCGTCATTGAAGAGGAAGCATAAGCAGCGCAGCCCAGAGGAATCGTAATATTCGTTGAGGTCGTCTGCACCTGTGTCCCGTCTGTCTGCTGGAGCTGGTATTCGATAGTTCCGGCGAAGTTGCTTTTACCATCGTTACGCAGCTGGGTCTTGAGATTTACCGTTGCTTCTTTGTCGCTTACCTTCTCGAAGGAGGCAAAGATACCGCCGCCAGCCACTTCGTTCTCATGGTTCGCATCGGTGATATAGACCTCCTTATGCGCCACCAGCCAGCAGTTGCGGTAGATTCCGCCGAAGTAGGCCCAATCGAGTCCGCCCTGAGGTTTGCCCGGAGGGTAGCTCGGGTCATCACTGTTATCAGTTCGCACCGCGATCACATTGTCAGCACCCCACTTGAGATGCTTCTTAATCTCCGTACTGAAGGGGAGGAAGCCTCCGAAATGTTCCGCGACCTGCACGCCATTAACCCACACCTTGCATTTGCCCATAACGGCCTCGAAGTAGAGGAAGAGTTCGCGCCCCTTGAGCGACTCGTCGGGAGTGAAATGCTTCCGATACCAGGCAGGTCCCTGGTAGTTGATTCCGCCGCTGCATTCCACGGGGAGGTATTCCAGACCGTTGGGGAGATTGACGACATTCCACTTGCTATCATCAAAGGTGGGAGACTCGGGCCCCGCGGCATCCCCCTGAGAGCTAACAACATCCCCTTTGAGGAATCGCCATGCGGGATTCATCGAGTAAGCCTGACGGCCCGTTCCTTCCAGCGGGTAGAAATTCGCCGAAGAAAACTGCGGCTCTACGGCCCGCGCCGTGAGAGGAAGGAGAAGGGTGAGGCATCCGAAAAGGAGGCAAGACAGGTTCGTTGTTTTTGACGATGGAGTCATGGGGGGTGATGAGTCAGTAGGATTTCAAGTTGCTAGGCTCGACTACTTCCTGGCAGAAAGGGGGGAGGGCCAGTTTCGGCATTCATGCCCGAGGCTGACTAGACTACCTGATCGAGCGCATCGCCACGAGCATTTTTCGAAAAACCGTATAGGGCATCAAGTTGACTTGCCTCTGAGAATCTCTGGGACTCTGCCTGAACCGATCCACTTCATGCCCGCAGCGCAAGGGTCGCGCTCGGTTTTTCCTCCGGGGAAGTGGATTTCCACTGTTGCGGGATGCCGCAAGTTGACATGGACTCGGCTGATGACTGGCTCGGTAGGGGTGATGATGATTTCTCCCTGCGGGCTTCGTGATGCCGAGCAGTTCCAAGCCACCAGATCTCCATTTTCGCGTTCCAGGAGATAGGATGCAGTCATATCCTCGCGGATTTGAGCCAGGTGGTGTGTTAGTCTTTGGGACAACCAAGCCCAAAGACCATGAAAGGAAAGAGATACAGCACAGAAGACAAGATCCGGATCCTGAGGCAGGTAGACGCCGGCCAGAGCATCGGGGAGGTATGCCGAGAG